>JAYVOT010000314.1:0-7420 GCA_043757795.1 Chthonomonadaceae bacterium
ACTTTTCGTTCGGGAAATAGGTGATTCCTCTCGCTGCGATCACAAGCTTCACCTGCAACTCAGGCATCGTGATGTAGGAACCGGGAATAACGGTTTTGCTAGGCTCGATTCGAAGGTTTTCGCCCGAAATGGTGACGGCTTGGAGTTTTCCGTTAATCTCCGTCATCGCATAACCTTCGCCGGTCTGCAAGCTGTAGTAGAGCCGGGTTGCGTTGAGAGTCTGTCCTCCACGCTTCACTACGACGTTGCCGTGCGCTCGAACGATCAGGTCTTCGCATCGCATTTGAAGTCGGTCGGCGGAGAGCGACAGGGAGCGGTAATTGAGCTTTGCGCCGCTGTTTTTGCCGTTCGCTTCGATCACTTTGTCCGTAGAGCTATAAGCGAGGTAGCTGGAAGAGGAGAAAGAGACGTAGGAATTCCCTCCGAAAGTCGCTTCCGGATCGTCGGTAAAAACGATTTCAAGGGTGTTGCTGGCGCCGCCTGAGCTGAACGCGGTAATTCTGGCCAGTCCTGCAATTTGAGCGCTTGAGAGAGTCACCGTCGCGATTCCGCTGCGTGTGGGCGCGGAAGAAGGACTGATCGATCCCGCATTCGTTGAAAACTGCACGTTCGTGTTGTCCGGCACGCTACGCCCCGAACTGTCCCTCACCTGAGCTTGCAGAATGGTGGAGTGTTTTCCGTCAGCAAGGAGCGCGCTGTGGTGGGAGGTGAGCTGTATGATCGGTATTCCGGCGGCAATAGCTCTCTCTCTTCCGAAGATGAACGTCAAGGTGAGAAAGGCAAGCGTCAAAAGCGCTATTTGAAGGGGACAGTTTCGTAATCGCATAGTTCTATTTCCAGGCGCTTCAATGCATACTGATGATGAAGTCGATGAGAACTTCCGCTCTCATCGACAAGTTGGACTCTCAGGCGTCGAAGCGGACGCCGGTCACTTTTTCGGTTGGAGAATTTGCGACATAATCTTCTCAGTGAGATTCCTGGCGAGAGCGTTCGCAAGATCCGACTCTCTGGCGTTGCCGCCCGCCGGGCTTTCGCCCTGGCTCACTACGGAGCCGATTTTAACCGGTTTTTCTCCGCTATAGTCTATCAAGCTGACAGTGAGAATGAAACCGACCTGATTCTTGTCTTTGTCGTAGGCGTAACTATCGACGTTGGAGAGAATCGCGAGGTTGTATCCGGTGATCTGGCACAACTGTTTGACCTTGTCGTCTTTGTCATACGGCTTAGTAGCGTCGCTGGGAGCGAGTCCCTCGTTCAAAGCTCGCTTGATCGTCGGAATGGATCGCAAGAAGTAGACCGTTTGATAGGCGCCGGAGGCGGAAAGTCTTCCCTGCTCCACATCCGTGACAGCGTCTGAAAGTTGCCCGCTGTTCGGGTCAGTGGAGTCCGTCGGAAATACGAGCACGATTCGACTGGGAGCCATCATGTTCGATTTTTGCGACATGACGGGCGCCATCTTCTTTTCAGGCTTTGTCGCTTTCATTTTCGGAGGTTTGGCGGATTTTGTTTTTCCGCTCTTTGAGCCGACAGTCGTCGATGACTGAGCCGTCGCAAGCAGTTGGACGCCGATCAAGCCCATCGCAAGAGTGACGACTGTAGCGAAACATTTGACGGAACGAGTTCGGGAGGAGTGATATTGCGCGTTGAACCGCATTGATTTCAGTAGTGACATAACCGGATCTCCATGGTCTCTTTAGGTATAGAGAGCGCAGAACGCGCTTCGTGCCCTGAAACGTGTAGAAAGGGGGGGTTGGCGAGTGATATTGAATCGTCTCAGCGGACGGAAGGCATTCAGTCTTCCGTCCGAGGAGAGGATGTGTCTTATCGAGTCAAAAGGAACGGTTTGATCTGTCTGAACGGCTGACCGTTCGTTCCCTTTGCAACCAACTCGACGTTGTAAGTTCCAGCGGGGATGGCGGCTCCGCGATCATCTCGCAAGTCCCAGACGATTGTTCCGCTGTTGTCTCCAACGGCTCGTCCGGTGGAAGTTCCTACTAGCGTTCGCACTGATCGGCCGTTGCCGCTTCGGATGTAGACGCGAGTTTCCGCAGTCTCGGTGAGAGCGTAGTTAATCGCCACGCTGGAGGTTTCAGTTCCGCGTGAACGGTTCGCCACCACATCGAAACTCGTGATGAACGCAGGAGCGTTCCCACGCACCGGCTCTGCAATGATCTGCACTTTTCGAGTCTTATCCTGATTAGTGGTCACGCTGACGGATGCGGAACTGCGAAGATCGTATCGCTGACTTGAATCGACATCTACGAGAGTCAGTCTGTAGCCCTTCGGCACGCTAGCTGCAAAGTCGGGCCATGAAAGCGCGACTTTCTCATTGGGCATGGAGGAAGTAACCACCAGATCCCATGTTTTTCTACTTGTCGTCGATGACCGAAGGTCCATTGCGTACCTGCCGGACTGCGCCCAATCTTCGTGGACTATGTCCATGGAGACTTGCCTGTCCTGCGTCGGCGGTTTCGGCATCTTATAGTAGTCGAACGCGTCAGTCGCTTTGGAGTTGACTCCGATATAGGTAGCCGTGTCGGAACTCACTGTGCCGCGAGCGTGCAACTGAAGTTTCCAGTTGTTTGATGTGGCGGGCGCGGATCGTCTGATGCCAAGTCCGGCTCCCGCCAGAACCTGTCTCGTGACCGAAGCTCCAGGGGTATCGACACCAGGATAGACGAAACTCAAGTTCGCTCTTTTCACGAATATCCAGTATCCCTCGTATGGTTTCATCGTGAAGCCGAGGTTGTCCTCAATGACGTACTGCCAATTCTGAGGATTTGAATCTGAATTATCATATCTAAAAACAGCTCCAAGAATCCACTGATGAAACGGATCCGCAGCGACATCCGCTGTCAAGTGATCGCCGGTTAAGGTATCGAAGACTTCAACTTCAGAGAATCGTACTCCGTAGATGTAGGGGTTAGCGATCTGATTCCATCCACGTGCATAGTTTAATGAATATGTGGTGGTCGTCGGTTGCACTTGCGACGCGAGCGCCGGATACTTAGTGCAATCGATAGACACTGTCTTGTCTGTCGCCAACCGACTTCTGAACCAATATCCCTGTCCCGGAACGAAGGTATTCACCGGCTCGTAGTGTCCGGTTGTCGGGTTCCAACGAACAAGGTCAAAATCGGGAGCGGGTGAATTGGCATTCAATCCAAGGATTGTTGAGGGAGGCGTATTCCCGAATAGATACGGGAAGGACAGCATTGAGTACAGTCCCTGAGTCGTTGCGCTGTTTTTGAGCGTCACCGTGGAAGGCAAAGGCACTTCGATCGTACGTTGGACGCTTTTCCCAGTTCCTAAGTTCGGCGAAGCCGTCACCGTGAATCGCAGGTTTCCGCTGATCATGTTCGCAGGATCGAGCATCACTCTCCAACTTGCAGCTCCTTCGCCGCCTGGTGAAAGATCTATGACAGTTTTGGGGTTAGTCTCGTTCGGCGCAAGTATCAAACCTTTTGGGAGGTCTAAAAACAGGGAAACAGGGCCGACGGGCACTCCGTCCAGATCACCCACGTCTGTCAGGTTTTGCACGAAAGCATCTACTGTGAAAGCGCTTGAAGGAGACGCGGCGCACCCGATCGAGTTGCCGTTAGCGTCTTTCGTTATGCTGTATCCCAATGCTTTCGGCGCAGTGACTGCGAGAGTCATCGGTCTTCCAGTGTCGATTTCGGAAGTGGCTTGACCTACGTAGGTGACATAAGTCTTGCTTTGTCCGGCTCCAAGTGGTTGAGAGTCCCAATAAGTGGTAATACCGGGCAAGAAAGTGGAGTTCGTGCCGATCAGTCTTCTCTTATTGTTGTCCCTGAAATTCCAAATTAGGTCGAAATTTCTTCCGGCATAGGAGGTGTTGAATACATTTAATTCAGCTCCGTTCAGCGTGTCCAACCAGCCGAAAGCGAAGCGAGTCGGAGGAGTCGGTTCCGTCTGCCCTGAATTGACTGGTTTCAAAATTCCTTTTATGGAACCGAAAGTTCCGTCTTTTTTGGAATTCAGAGCAAAGGCTTCCCATGCTTGCGGAATTGAAGCTCCGTTGAAAAGCGTTTCAGTACGGAAGTAAGAAGATCCCTGTACGCGGAGACCGTTTGATCGAGAAAGAAAAGTAGCGACGTCCTGAGTGAAAGCCAGCGCGACATCGTGCTGTCGTGCAACAGAGTTGTTTGTGACTTTAAACTCGAACCGAACTTGATCGTGTACGATCGTTGCGAAAAGATCGATTTCTATCTTAGGATCGTAATTAGGCGTTAATATGTTTCCTAAGCCGGTTGGATAACTGGTATTGCCATCCAGGCTTACCCTTACAGCCTGCCACTTAGCGACAAGGTGCGATCCGACCACTGCCGGGCTGAAAAGCCACTGGCCGAAACCGCTAAGACTGGGATTCAGGTTTGTGACTCTTCCGAAAATATAGTCGTACCCGCCGTGACCTCGCCCCCCGTCCACTCTCACATAGAGGTGACTGCCGAAAGTTGGAACCAACACCGCATTCGGAGCTTCAATCGGACTTCCGTCCAGAAGAATGCTGTTTGTATCCGTAACATTCGAAACGGCAGTATCCACCTCAATTGATCCGCTGTACAAAATGCTTCTGCCCACGGTAAGCGCGATATTCTGGTTTTGCAGAGTCACTATATCGATCGGCAACTGCGCGACGGATCGACTTGCAATTAAGCTCGTCATCACCAGCGTAGAAGCGGCGCCGACAAGCCACCTTTTAGATTGTTTATTCAATTTCCACCCCATGAGGAAGTCCTCCCTGAAGACTTGATTCGTATTGCGGCGCGATCGGGGGATCCTCCGCGCCAGAAGCCAGACCAACGCGCCAATGAAGTTGAGAGATTATGATCGGAAAACCAGGTCTCCGGTTTTTTTCTTGCAAGAATTAGCCGGGGGGACGGAAACGGTTCACGATAGACGCACGGCTGATTAGAAGTTCCCTGCTCGCTCTGGCGGCGAGGTTGCAAGAACTATTAGAGGCGGAAGAGGGAGGAGATAGTCCGTATAATTCATATGGACTATCCACTCCCGTCTCGTATTTTAACGACCTGTCAGTATCAGAGACTGCACTACTCGGCTGACGGAACCGTCGTTTGCTGTCGCTTGCAGTTGCAACACGTAGGTTCCTGCGGGAACCGCATTGCCGCGTCCGTCTCTGCCGTTCCAGGTGATTTTGTTGTCGCCGCTATTCACCGCTCTAGAAGAGCCGATCTGCGCGATCTGTCTGCCGCCGAAGCCCAGAATGGAGGCGGAGACTTTCACGTCCGAAGAGACGTTGTAGCCGATATCCAGAACGCTCGCGCTTCTGCCGCCGCCCGCATTCGTCTGATTGACGACGACATTGCTGATTAACGGTTTGCCGGAGTTCGCGCCCGTCGGTCTTGCGACCACCGTGAACGATCTTGTGGTCTCGTTGGCTCCGCTCTTGAACTGATAAGAGCTTGCGTTTCGCAAGTCGACGGTCTGTCCGCTGGTCTTGTCCGTCAATACCAATCGGTAGTTTCTGGGCAAAGACCTTGCATCAGACCATTTCAGCGTGACGTCGGACCCAGGCTTGTCATTGGAGACTTCCAATTGCCACTCTTTCACGCCGCCGATCGCTCGAAGGTCTTGAGCGAAGTACGTCGCGGGAGAGGTTGAGCGAACGATTCCGAGAGAAACGCCTGCGATCGCTCGCGGCGGTTTCGGAGCCTTCGTGTTGTCGTCTCCATCAGTCGCTTTAGAAGACATTCCGATGAAGTTGTTCTTATCGCTTTGATCTCCTGAAAACGCTTGAAGCTGGACTGTCCAGTCTCCCGCGCCTTTGTATCTGGAAGCGAAAGAAGTCGTCGCCCTGGTGGTAGGAGCAGGCGTGGGCGAGAGCACAAGGTTTACCACAGTCGAGGCGTTCAAGCTGGAACTGGATTTCGGCGTTACGAAAATCCATTGCCCTTCCCACGCTTCCATAGTTCCATCCGGAAGCGCTTTGAACTCATAATCTCCATTGACCAGTCTATAGATGAAGGGAATTATGACTTTCTTGTCTACTGCTTCGCTCACTTCGATTCTAGAACCGTCAAGCCGCTCGATTTGAGCTGTATTGAAGGCGTTTGGAAACGGGAACGGATTGCCGATGATATTCCACCCCTCATGCAACGGCAGTTTCACGGGTCTGTCCACGTAAGAGACTCCAAGAGTGTTCACCGGGATGGAGCCAGAAGTGTTGATGAAGTATCCGACGCCGATCGGACGCGTGTCCAGAGCCACTCCCGAATTGATAATCGGAGGAGTCAAGACAGGAACGTTGTTCGACGGTCGGAAACTCGCGTTCACGTTCGGCGTAACGACATCTTTACCTATCGCGGCATACTGTCCCAGAGTGCTTTTCTGCGGCTGAGAGCCAAGCTCGGAGGGCAGCAGATAGCGATAGAGAGTAGCATTTTGCCCCAAGAATTGCGTCGCGTCTCGGAACTGTCCGGTGGGAGAGTCGTCAGCCGATTCAAAGTAGGGAATCGAGATCATGGACAGTCCGACAGGAATCGTGTGCGGCGTAATCGTAAAGAGCCGAGTGTCGGTTCTACTTATTCCGGACACGGTGTCTACAGCAGTCAAAGTAACTGTATGCTGTATGTTGCCCGAAACTAGAAATGCAACCCTGAAAGACACATCGTAGATCGGGTTCGTTCCGCTTGTCGATCCAGTCAAAACGACGGAGCTGACTCCGGGAACCGACCCTGCCAGAAGTTGCGTAAGCGTGAATGTTTTTGCAACTCCGGAATTGCCTGCATCAATCGCGATCGTGATTTTATCAGGAGTCACGTTTGTAAAATGCAGAGTGACAGTCGGCTTAAAGGTCTCTACCGGACGCGGCTGTTGGTTAGCCGGATCGGAAGAGTTTCCATTTAAGTCCAATCCTTGCGGCGAGGTGATAATCGCTTGAACGGAGACTTGCGCGAGAGCGGCATAGGCGTCGAGAACCCCAAATCCGTATTTCGCATCCGGCAATGTTCCCAATCCTGTTTTATCCGCGTTTTTCAGAAGTGCGTCTTTAGCGATGGCAGGAGTGACGCCGGGCACGGAAAAAAGCAATCCCAGTACCGAAGTTGCATAGGGAGCTGCATAGGATGTGCCTTGCTCATAGACATATTTTTTTGCAGGATCGTTGACGCAGATAAGTATGCCGCCTGGATCGTTGTCAGCGAACTGCTCACCGCCCGGAGCTGCAATTTCCACTTTCCCGTAGCTTGAGTAGTAGGTAAGTTTGCGTGCATTATTGATCGCGGACACGCTCAAGCAGTGCGGATAGTCTGCCGGAATGACTGTAGGGTTTCCATTGCCGCCTGAGTTGCCGGATGAGACTACAGGGATAACTCCGGCATCAGCCAATTTCTTGGTTGCCACATATTCCGGATTAGTCGTGTCGGTGGGATCTGCGCCA
>JAYVOT010000315.1:0-2034 GCA_043757795.1 Chthonomonadaceae bacterium
CTTGCCACCCTCGTTACTCCCACTCCTTCCGGTCTTGTCGTCAACCACATCCCTCTCATTCTGACAGAAAGTTCAAATGAATTTGGTGTTTTCCAAGGACACGTTGCACGCGCCAACCCTCTCTGGCGCGATGCTGTTCCAGATAGCGAAGTCCTTGCGATCTTCCAAGACGTCAACTCCTACATTTCTCCGGGGTGGTATGCGACGAAAGGCGAAACAGGGAAAGTCGTCCCGACCTGGAACTATTCCGTCGTGCATGCGCATGGATTTTTGACGATCCGCGACGACAGAGATTGGCTGATGGCGCAGATCATTGAGATGACCAATCGACAGGAAGCAACCAATCCCAACCCCTGGAAAGTCTCCGACGCTCCCGCCGACTACATCGAGAAGTTGGTTGGCTCAATAGTCGGCATCGAAATAGTCATTGAGAGGTTGGAAGGCAAATTGAAAGTCAGTCAGAATCAGCCGCTTGAAAATAGAGTGGGAATTGTAGAAGGGCTGAGAGAACGAGACGGATGCGGCGATTTAGAGATGGCGAAGTTGATTTCCGACGCGAACGCGTTATGTCATCTAAGCTAATGTGTCGCTGGGGCTATGGAACTCATTTCGCGCAGGCACCTGCAGTAGACAGTCGTGCGATTAAATCCTCTTCATAAGGTACAGGTACAGGCAGTTGTTGTCTTCAATTCTCAGTTATGTGAATAGCCGCCTGACGAGCGGATGTGTCGGAGAATGGACTGTCTCCGACACATTAGACGAGGGAATGAGATTAGAACAGGGAGTGAAGAGATCTGAAAGCCTGATTGCCCCTCACAGGGTTGGCAAGGCTTTAACTACTGGAACTGACAGGGGACATTCATACTATTTTACAAAAAATGAAAATCCGTCTCAGACTTCTTTCTTACCATCCAAAAGTCTGCGTTGGATAAAGTCGGTGGTGAATTCGCCTCGCCGATAGAAAGCGTTCGCAAGAATTCTCAGTTGAAACGCGATATTCGTCTTCACTCCCACAACCTCCATTTCGCTCAAACACCGCTGCATTCTGGAGATCGCCTCCGGACGATTCTTGCCCCATGCGATTACTTTCGCAAGAAGAGGATCGTAGTAAGGAGGGACTTCATTTCCTGCGACGATGTGCGTATCTACACGCACCCCCAGGCCGCCCGGCAAAACGACTCTTTCAATTTTGCCGGCGCTTGGAATGAAGTTCTTATCCGGGTCTTCCGCATTGATTCGACACTCGATGGCGTGTCCTTCCCATTTCACTTCTTTCTGAGTGAAAGGGAGTTTTTCGCCGCATGCGACCGCGATCTGCAGCTTAACGATGTCGATTCCTGTGACCATTTCGGTGATGCAATGTTCGACTTGAAGACGTTTGTTCATCTCAAGGAAGTAAAAATCGCCTTTTTTGTCCATCAAAAACTCGACTGTTCCCGCATTCGCATACCCGATCGCTTTCGCCGCGTTCACTGCTGCGTCTCCAATTTTATTCCGTTGAGAGGGGGTGAGATTCGTTGCGGGAGCCTCTTCCAGCACTTTTTGATGTCGGTGGTTCTGTATTGAGCATTCACGCTCGCCAAGATGCACCACATGACCGTGCTCATCGCCGAAGACCTGCACTTCAATGTGGCGAGGCTCTTCTAAGAATTTTTCCATATAGACGTCTGGATTGCCGAAAGAAGAGAGAGCTTCGATTCTCGCTAAATCAAGCTGTCTTGGAAGCTCTTCGTCGTTGTGTACCAGTCGAATGCCGCGTCCTCCGCCGCCGAGAGAGGCTTTGATTAGAACCGGGTAGCCGACCTTTTGTGCAAAAGCGATCGCCTCTTGTTCCGAATTAATCGCTCCCATCGTGCCGGGAATCACCGGCACTTTCGCAAGTCGCATCGTCTCTCTGGCTTCCGCCTTGTCTCCCATTCGATCCATCGCCGCCGCGGAAGGTCCAATGAATTTCAGCCCGTGCGCTTCGCAAGCCTCTGCAAAAGTAGGGCGTTCGGAGAGGAATCCGATGCCCGGATGAATCGCATCCGCACC
>JAYVOT010000316.1:0-2034 GCA_043757795.1 Chthonomonadaceae bacterium
AAGCTCTGCAAGAGTTCGCGGGTCGTTGTCTTTCGGCTCCAGAGTCACTTGGGAAATGGAACCGATCACCTGATTCGTGAGGCTCTCTTGCAACCCGCCTATCAACGAGGTGATGAAGAGAAAAACTGAGACCCCGACAGCGACGCCCATCACTGTCAAAACGCTTTGCATTCCGCCCGCTCGAAAGTAACGAACGGCGATCATCCATTCGAAACTCATGGTTTTACCTCGCGAGTCGCCGCCTTCGTCTTTACCGTTTCGCCGACTGTGCCGGAAAGCGGGTTCGCCAAAACGAGTTCGTTCTCGCTCAGCCCCTCCTCGACCATCACGTCCCCGACGTCCCCGGTCTGCACTTTGACGCTTCTCTCTTCAATTTTTCCTCCGACGACGACTCTGACTTTCGCGTTCGTATCGGGATTGATGACAGCATCGCGATTCAGAGTCAAAGCTTTTGGGAAACTCCCGGTGAACAGATTCACATCGGCAGTCAGTTGGGGAACAATTGGGCTGTTTTGGTCTTTGAGAGAGATACGGACTTCGATAGTTCCTCGCTCGCTATTTGCAGAGGGAATGATCTCCGAAACGGTTCCTTCCAATCTTAATTTTGGGTAGGCGTCCGGGGCGATCAGAGCGCGTTGCCCGACTCGAATATCTTGGAGATTCGTTTCATCGATGTCGGCTCGAATACGGAGGCGTTTCGGGGTGGCGATGGAGAGGAGAACGGTTGTGTTCGAGACCGTTTCGCCCGGCTCGACTTTACGATTCGTAACGACTCCGTCCACCGGAGAAAAAAGTACGGTTTTGGAAAGTTGAGTTCGCGCCTGTTCCGCGCTCGCTCTGCTTTGCAACATATCCGCCTGAGCGGCGACAATCGCGGCTTGAGCCTGTTTAATCTCCGATTCGGAAGTCAAAATAGAGGCTCTGGAAGTTCGTGCGTCGGTCTGAGCGTTATTCAGCGACTGTTTTAGGAAGGTTCTGTTTCGATAAGCTCGCTCAGCGTTTTCAAGGGCGCTTTTCGCCCCGAGCAAATTCGAGGCTGCTTCCCGCTCAAAAGCGTCCGCCTGACTGACATCCTGCGATCGAGGCTCAGCAAGCTGAACCAACTGTTCTTTCGCCTGTGCAAGGCTCTCTTTCGCGCTCTCGAAACTTGTCTTGGAAGCATCCAAATCCGACTGCGAGACCGCTCCCTGTTCCAGCAGACTTTTGCTCCTCTCAAGCGAGAGCGTGGACAGATGAAACTGAGCTTCAAGCTGACGTACTTGAGATTGCGCCACGCGAATCGCCTGCGTTCTAGCGCCTTCTCGCGTTCTAGCGGCGCTTTCTTTCGCCTGCGTCACTCTCTCTTTTGCGGATTGCAGGTTGGAGGAAGCAAGATCGCGCTGATTTTTGAGGTCAATGCTCTCTTTCAGCGCTTCGTTAGCGAAATCCGTGTTTTTTCCGGCTCCGGATGCTTGCGCTTTCGTCCTTTCTAATCCGGCGAGAGCGGCGCTCAACTGAGCCTTAGCTTTATACGTATTCGCTTCCGAGACTTTTGCCTGCGCCTCCGCACGAGCAAAACCGGCACGCAGTTCCCTGTCATCAAGAACGATGAGAGGTTGTCCGGATTTGACGCGGCTTCCTTTGTCAACTAGAACTCTAAGAACTTGAATACCGTTTATCGTGCTGGAGAGATTGGTGTTTGAGATCGCTTCGACTTGCCCCGTTACAGCAAGCGTGCGGGATACGTCGCGCCGTTGCGCTTGTATCACTTCGACTACCTTCGGCTGATTCCTCAGCATAATGATTCCGAGAATCAATGCCGCAATGACAACCAGAGGAACGATCCATGAGGTTCGTTTCATCGATTCTTTTCGACCTCTCATTTCTTGAGTGACTAAATAAAATTACTTCACTTTCATTTGTTTATGACTTTGCCATGGGAGTCGACTTTTCCGCCGCTCTTCACAAACTCATTGTAAGCTTTTGCCTGCTGAGAAACTTCTCTGGCTGCCCCGTCTCGATTTGGCTCCGTCGCCTTATATATCCAGAAACCGA
>JAYVOT010000317.1:0-2028 GCA_043757795.1 Chthonomonadaceae bacterium
ATGCCGGATCAGATTCACAACTTCGCGCATAACAACCAGTGGCTCGTTGAGGACCTCTGCTACACCGGCAGGGCGACCGCAGCTCTTGACCTCGCGAAAAACATGATCGAACTGCCGCGTCATCCTTCCTACAACATGATCTCCGGGGGACACGACGGGAGCGGGAGCGAGGGCAGAAAACGACTCTTTCAAACTCTCTGGGACTACGAACTCTGGGACGAAACGATCACGTTGAGCGCCGCAAACTATCTCGAACCGACGGATAGCGCGGAACAACAATTGAAGCGAATTCATGCACTCGGCATCGCCTACTTCCGCAAGGGAGACATCGTGAATTCAAGCGAGCAGATGAAGTTTTTGGAGGAGATGCAGAAGCGCGGCAAGTATTCGACTTCCGAAGGCGAGAAATCGCTTGCAGAGAGTCAAAAGACGTCAATCTCCCAAATTTTGACCGAGTTCAAATGCGAAACGGCGTTGAGAGAGGGCAAAAAACCGGAAGCGCTGAAACTTATCGACGCTATGAAAGATTGGCTCCCGAAAGAGCGAGCTGCGCAGTTGAGGTTTCGCGCCGGCGATTCGGCAAAGGCGGAAGAGCTGGCGACAGCGAGCGTTAAAGAGAAATCCGGGCAGATCGTCCCCGTTGCAAATCTGGTGGAAATCCTCTACGAAATAGGGAAAAAGAAGGAAGCGCGAGAGAAGTTCAAGACGCTTCAAGCGCTCTCCGGCTGGATCGAGAGCGAAGACATGAACCGGGTTCCCCTCTATCGCAGGCTCTCTTCGATCTCCGCCGAATTGGGGATGCGCGCCGATTGGAGGGTTCCGACAAACTCTGCAAAGGACATCGGACCCCGCCCGCCGCTGGAAAAATTAGGCCCGTTCCGTTGGCATCCCACTGCAGCTCCGGACTGGACTCTGGCTGAAAATTCCGGCAAAAAGCTTCGCCTTCGAGACTATGTCGCTAACGGCAAACCGGTCATTGTCGTCTTTTACCTTGGGTCGGGATGCCAGGCGTGCATGGAGCAGTTGAATGCGTTCGCCCCGATGACCAGGCAGTTCGACGCGGCGGGCATCTCGATCGTCGCCATCGGAGTCGATCCCCAAAAAGAGCTGAAACTGACGCAGGACAAGAGTTTGTCCGGAGGGACATTTCCCTTTCCTGTCGTTTCCGACAAGGGGATGAAAGTCTTCAAAGCCTATGGAGCCTACGATGATTTTGAGAAAATGCCGCTCCATGGAGCGTTTTTAATCGACGGCAAGGGTCTGATACGTTGGCAAGACATCGGTTTTCAGCCGTTCAAGCAAACGAAATTTCTGCTCGCCGAGGCGAAAAGACTGTTGCAATTACCTGAGATCGCGGCGACCGGCGTGAAAGAAGAGAGCGCGACGGAGTAGAGTTTCAGTCGTCCAGACTGTATCCCATCACCTGCATCTCTTTGAAATAGACGACCACTTCATGCTCGGAAGGCTTCTCGGAATCAAAATTCAGCGAGAAGTCTTCCCCCTGCACGTCCAAGAGGCAGATCGCGACAAGCCGCTTGTGCGGCTCCAACTCGCGAATCGCCTGACGCGCCTGCGACTCCAATGCGTCCAAATGCTCGACAACGGGAGGCAAAGTCGCTATGTAACCTGGCTCCGGCTTCCCCTTGACATCCTTCACAAAAATCGATATGTCCCGCTCCTGTCGCCAGATATTCGTCGTCCAGAGAGGTCCGATTTTCACAAACTCTCCGAAAGCGGTCGTTTCGACAATGGGCGCTTGCTTGCTCTGCCTGCGTCCTTCCATCTTCGCGAGCTGCATCATCGCCAATATCAATCCTACGAGTAGTAGCGCGAATATAGGAACCAGAATGATCGCGATTATCCAATTCATTGAGAACATAACTCCCGGCGCTAAAACGCCTCCCCGAACTTTGAGTGAACCTCACCCCAACCCTCTCCTCAATGTTCGCTACCGCTCACTAGGAGAGGGAGCATTGAGAGTCTTGTTAATGCGCGCCCCCGGCGCTGAGACGCCGACCCCAACTTTGG
>JAYVOT010000318.1:0-7378 GCA_043757795.1 Chthonomonadaceae bacterium
TGAACAACGAACCCCGATCGCCGGGCATTTCCTCGTTGCAAGCCGCCATGCAACTTCGAACGGGCGGAGTGTTTTGGGACGAATCCGGAGACCCGGAGGGCGCAGGTTGCGGAGCGGCGACAAGGACGGCTCCTATCGCGATCTTTTTTCGCAACACTCCCGTTATGAGACGCGAATTCGCACTCATGCAGGCTCAGACCACGCACGGTCATCCTGATGCGAGAGCGGCGGCATTGGCGGTATGCGAAGCGATTGTCAGCGTGCTTCCGATCCGATCCGACTTTGAAACGGACTTGAACGGCATCCGTTTGCTTGATCATCTCGCGGAAGAAACCGCAAGCGTTTCGCTCGCTTTCTCGAAATGTCTCCTACTGGCTCGCAATCTACTCGAAGACGGAGTTGATGAGGCAGACGCCGTGAGAGCGCTTGGAACTTCCGCGTGGTCGCGAGAGGCTGTTCCTGTCGCTCTTTATCTCATCGCTCGCCATATTGACGAATGTAAAGCGGAGAATTCCGGAGTAGCGCCTCCTGAGCGCGAGGCAGGCAAATGGAGCGTAAACGCATTTGAAAGTCTACTCCTGAGATCGGTTAATCTCACAGGAGACGCAACGGAGAGCATAGCGACTATCGTCGGCTCTATCGCAGGTGCGTTGCACGGGATTGATGCTATCCCAGCGGACTGGCAGAACGAGGTAGAAGACTCGGATAGAATTCGCGATCTCTCGGAACGTCTGGACAGGCATGCGATTCGGGAATAAGCGTTTGGAGTGGAAAAGCTCACGAAGTCGGCGTTAGGACTGAGCGGGTGAACGCCCTCAACGACGGATGATATTTTGAGCAGGTTTTCCTCTAGCTTATGATGAATATTGAGTTCTCAAGACGGGCGACGAGCGAAGACGTCTCATCGCCGAGAGAATTGAAACTTGCTTGCAGGAGATGATTATGTCAAAGATTCCGATTGCGCTGGAGCTTTATTCAGTGCGCGATCAAGCCGCTACCGACCTTTTCGGCGTACTCAAAGCGGTCGCGAAAATGGGTTATGCAGGAGTGGAGTTTGCAGGTTATCACGGTCATGATGCCTCCTCCATCCGAAAAGTCCTTGATGATACAGGGTTGAAATGCTACGGGGGACACCTGGGTATTCACACGTTAACGGGGGAAGAGTTGGAGAGGACGGTCGAGTTTCAGGCGACGCTCGGAAACGCTTTTCTGATCGTTCCGGGATTGCCGCATAACTTCACCGATTCAAAAGCGGCCTGGCTCAAAACGGCGCACGCGATGAACGAAATTGCCGACAGGCTGAAACCTCACGGAATGTTCACGGGTTATCACAATCATCATACCGAATTTCACGATATGGATGGCGAACTGCCCTGGGACATCTTCTTCGGGAACACGAAAAAAGAAGTCATCATGCAGTTTGACACCGGAAACGCTCTCATCGGAGGGGCGGAAGCGGCTCCTTTCATCAAGCGATACCCCGGCAGAGCGCGAACGGTTCACTTGAAAGAGCATAGCGAAACGAACCCGGAAGCGCCCGTCGGCGAAGGCTCCGTGGACTGGAAAGAGATTTTCTCGCTTTGCGAAACAGTAGGGGGAACGGAAGTTTATGTCGTCGAACATGAGAGCGGCAGCGACCCGATGAGCAGCGTGGAAATCTGCCTGAAGAACTTACGAGCGATGGGAAAGTAGCCTTGTAAGAGTTGTTCTCTCTTGAGCCGGTACAATTTTAATCAAGTCCGGCATACGGACAGTCAATGAAAATTTCGCCCGGATTGGAATCAGATTTCAATCCGGGCGACTTTTATGCGCCCTGTGCAGATTTCGACTGGAGAAATCTTCCAACGACGCAATCTCGCTCCCAAAATTTGGAGCGGCGTAGAGCGTAGGGAACGCAACTTGAGCGAAACTCCGCATATTAAAATTCCAACAAAGTTTAATTAAACGTCTATGCTCAACCAACCCTCATTCGCTAACTGAAGATATTGCTTTCGGTTTACGCGCAATAGACATTTCGGGATGGGCGACGTTCCAACTCTCGATATTATGAATTTCGATAACCGGACAATTGCGACTGTGACGAATTTTAGGACCGACCCGATCAACAACTCTTTGGGATTTATCGGTGAGAGCGCTGCGTTCCGCAGCAGTAAGCGAGGCTAACCCGATCACGATTCCATATCGAACTCTTCGGCGCGGTTCGCGACGGTTTTGAACGAGATATACGAAGGCGCCATAGAGTTTCGGCAAGATATGTTCGTTCATAAGAGATTCGTTTCGTATTTCCTTAAGACTTTAGTTTCCGGTAAAATCAGGCGCTGACAATTTGTTTGCCTGCTTGAGTTGCTTGCTTTTGCCTCGTGTGAGCGTCGACTCCCTTGAACAAGTGGGCTATTGGCCTGTCCATTCTCTAAACTTGCCCCGCCCCCAGGGGCAAATCTGAAAAATTCAAACGGGCAAGCATTTGTCGCAGAGGTCCCGATATCGGACGTATTATTTTCGTATCATTCTACGAGTAACACATGGAGATTTAATGTTTCGTCTGTTGCGGATACTGCGAAAAAAGGGTACTATAGGTTTATATGAAACCCTGTCTGGAGACATCGTATGCCGAGGACAACCGAAACCATTATGCCTACTGACCAGGATGCCCGCCTGGCGCGAGAGTTCAGCGTAGCTCTCGCTCCCCTTGCCTATAGCGATGGAACCGCCTCCCTTCACTTTCACGACACCGCCGCCCAGGAGACAGACCTCGTCATCCCCCAACCCGTTGTACGTCTTCTGCTCGGGGTCCTCCAGGAGATGGCAAAAGGCAATGGAGTGTCCATTACCGCAATCCGGAAAGAGTTCACCACCCAGCAGGCTGCGGACTTTCTAAGGGTGTCCCGCCCCTATCTCATCGAGGAGCTGCTTGAGAAGGGAGAGATCCCCTATCGCAAAGTCGGCAACCGGCGCCGGATACGCATGGAAGACCTGATGCGCTACCGTCAGGCGGAGGAAGCGGAAATCGCCCGCCGTGAAAAGGCGATGCAAGAGCTGGTGGCGGAAACCGAACGTCTCGGTCTCTATAAGTGATCGCCGTATTGGACGCCAACGTGCTGTATCCGCCTGCGCTGCGGGACCTGTTCATGTGGCTGGCGGTCACCAAAACATCTGAACCGCGCTGGAGCGAAGAGATTCATGCCGAGTGGATCCGCAATGTGCTGGAGGATCGTCCGGACGTGACGGTCACGCAGTTGGAGCGCACCCGTCGCCTGATGGACCAGATCCACCCGAAGAGCTTGGTGACCGGGTACGAGGCCCGGACCCCCGCCCTCTCTTTGCCGGATCTAAACGACCGGCATGTCCTGGCGGCGGCTATCGAAGCCTGCGCAACCGTCATAGTCACTTTTAACCTCTCTGATTTCCCCCGCGCCGCCCTCGCGGCCTACGGTATACGTTCTGTCGCTCCGGATGCTTTCCTGGAGACCCTGCTGGACCGGCAACACGCTCGTTTTCTGCAGGGGATACGAAAGCACAGGCTATCGCTTAAAAGCCCGCCGAAAACGGTCGAGGAGTATCTGACCACGCTGCTTAACCAGAGCCTGCACAAAACAGCAGGGCGTCTGGAAGCGTATCGGGATAAGATTTAGGCGCTTACGCTTTCTGCCGCGAACCGCACGGCGCCCATGAGGCTCGCGAAATGGTTTTTTTTGCCCCTAGCGCCGGAAAGGTATAGTTGGGCGTTTTCCCGCTCTTTGCGGTCACGGAAAACAGTTGTTTATCGTTGGTCACGAGTTCCCGCAATAGGTACTGCGGATTTCCTCGCCCCGGGTCATGAACTCCATCACAATAAAATGGATTTTGCTTCGTGATAGCGATAAAATTCTACTGGTAGCGAGTTATTTTGGTAATCCGCCTGCATTTAGTGGCATTTATAGCTGAGTAGTTACGTTCGCCGGGCGATAGACGCATTCAGATTCTCAAAACAAAATCATGCCGACTTTTTGAAAAAATCGGCATGCATTATTCGGCAGGCGGGTCGATTCGTTTATCCGGACATACAAGATCGCAACCGTTATCCGCCGATCAGCTTCAAGATCACTTCGATGATTTTCCAGGCGTTTTTGCCCTGAGTGTTCTGGCTTTCTCCCGGATTCACGCGTTTGCCCAGTTTCGCTTCCGCTGAGTTGATGAAAGTGTCTTTGTCGTTGATGACAGCTTGCGCGGGGAGAGTTTTGGACAAAGTCGTGAGTCCGGGAACGAATTTGACGGCTGTTCCGATGGCAAGGAATTCGATAATGCCGTTTCCCACATCATAAACATAGGTCTTGATTCCTACCACATCGTCGGCGCCGCAGGCTTGCGCATCGCGCGCTATTCTGCCGATTGCATTTTCTCTCGCTTCATAAATCAGAGAGGTGAGTTCGCTGATTTCGCCGCGCGCGAGCGCTTTGAATGCGGAAGTGATCCCCCCAATCAGCCCGAGCGAATAGACCGAGACGCCTAAAACAAGTTGTATGGGAACGTAGCCCATGTGAACGAGATTCCACATCTCCTCGTTCGTCATATCGCTGGAAACCGGGGTCCCTTTATAGATTCCGTCCAGAGCGGGATGATACGAAGCGGTGCCGAGCATCACCATCTCTTGCATTCCTTGAAAAGGAACGATGGAGGTTCGAATGCCTACTACGGCGTTGCCGCCCGCCTGCTTCGCCTCTTCGCAGATTCGTTGCAGGGCGAGATGTCTGGTCTGATTGAAGATGTCGCTATACTCTTTGACTTCGCCGCGAGCCAACCCGCGCAGACTCCCTAGCAGTCCGCCTCCTAGCCCTATCGAATAGGCGACATTGCCGAAAACGAACTTGATGGGGCGAAACCCTGAATCTATTTGACAATAGAGTTCTTGCCCGTTCGAGGAAGAGGAGAAAGCGAGCGATTCGGATTTTGCGCCCTCTTGATGCAGACATGAGCCGATTGAGAGGAACTCCACGTTTCCGCCGACCTGCACTAACTCGCTGTTTACCCCCGTGATTCCGACCCCGCCATGACGTTGAGCCTCAGCGAGCATTCGAGCATAAGCCTTCTGTCTTCCCTCGTGAATCACGCTGGTGATCTGGGTCACTTCGCCGCCGAGCATATTTTTTAAACCCGCGCCGATGCCTCCTACAAAACCCACGGAGAAAACGCTGTTTCCCACCACGAGATCGCCGGGCGTCAAACCCTGTCGGTTCAGACAAAACATTTCGTTTCCGGAAAGACCGGTCATAACTGGCATTGCAGCTCTCCTCGAGTTAAAGAGTCGACATCGTTAGTTTTTTGAAGGAAAAGCTGAGCGCTTTTGCTCTCTTTTGACAAGACAATAGTATAACAGGAAGAGAGTAGCATGTCAATCGATTTGAAACGGGGCGATGCGAACGCGAATGCAACTGTATTGATCGCATCGGGCAAATCATCATTTTCAACTAAGCATACGCGCATAAATTAATGCACTGAGTTCTGCTCATTTTCGAGATCAAACTCACCTAAATTCCAGTGCAATAATTGTTGGGCGACTCCTAAGTCGCTTATAGTATGCAACACGAGTTGAAGATCGGATAAAGGCGGAGATTACGAGGCAGTAGCGCTTCGTTAATGGTATAGAAATGACTGAAGCGTATTCATTGAATTCTAGTAGTCGCCTCTTTCAAGCAATTGGAGGCAGGCGCAACAACGATTTGGTTTGCAGTTCGAGCGAAACTCTCAATGCCGGATTTGGATTTCAGTCCGCCCCTTACTGCGCATCAACAGTCAGTCGATAACTTGAGGAGCCAGAATTCGCCGGGAATCATTAAGTCGTACCTACGAACAAAACGGGGTCGAAAGTCGTCTTGACAATAGAATTGAAAGGCATTATAATGCCATTGTTCTACTGGGGCGGTTATCGCAGACGAATATTTCGATTCTGCATTCATTCATTCCGCTTTCAAAGGAGGGAAAAAAAAACATGAATCAGGCTTTTATTACCAATGCCGTTGCAGTTGCGACAGACCTGGGCATCAAAATTATCGGCGCCCTTGTGATGTGGTTCGTTGGGCGATGGCTGATCGGTTTTGTTCTCAAACTGGTCACCACCGGATTAGTAAAAAGAAACATCGATTCGACGTTGCAAGTTTATGTCAAAGCATGCATGACAGGTCTTTTGAACGTCATTCTTATCGTCTCCATTCTGGGTCAGTTCGGAGTTCAGACAGCTACCTTCGCCGCTGTTCTCGCGGCGATGGGATTCGCCATCGGCGCTGCCTGGAGCGGACTTCTCGCTCACTTCGCAGCGGGAGTTTTCATTATCGTTCTCCGACCCTATAAAGTGGGAGACTTCATTTGTGCGGGAGGCGTTACTGGAACTGTGGCGGAAATCGGTCCCTTCGCAACGATTATCGACACGCCGGACAATGTTCACACGACAGTCGGCAACAATAAAATCCTTTCGGACAACATTCAGAACTACACCTCAAACCCGTTTCGACGAGTTGATTTGGCGGCGCAATTGAATCATGGCGTCAATCTTCAAGTAGCTTTCACGGCTCTCAAAACGAAGCTCGCCGCGATCCCGAATGTCATGACCGCTCCCGCTCCTGACGTAGAACTACTGGAATTCACTGTGCACGGGCCGAAATTGGCTGTTCGCCCCTATTGCCACAACGACCATTATTGGCAAGTCTATTTCGCTACGAACGAAGCGATTCAGCAAGTCTGCGCAGAGAATAACTTCGCAGTTCCCGAGCAGCATGTCTACTTGCGAAACATGAGTTGACAGAGTTTTTGTTTTCCCTCGTTCCCGTTCCCCTCTTTTGTCGCTATGAGAGGGGACGATCCGATGATGGAGTGTGTGAATCGTGTGCTTAACATGGGTCGAAGGATCGGCTGTCCGTTCGAAAACGAGTTTCTCTTCCTTGACAAAAAAGGCAGTCCGGGGTATATTATTTATGATATTTCGGCAGAGTAGCTCAGTTGGTCAGAGCGCGCGGTTCATACCCGCGATGTCAAGAGTTCAAGTCTCTTCTCTGCTATCCGGCATTTTTTAAGCTCATCTTCCTCACAACGAGGAGGATGAGCTTTTTTATTTCCCAAGAAAAACCGACTGTTTTCTCGGTAATATACAGAAAGAGGATTGGAAGGTCACGCCATCGCTAAAGCGGATTCAGCTTTGCTGACGACTCCGAAATCCTCAATTACGCAGTTCGCGGCGATCTGCCCGGACATGAGCGTCATCGGGACGCCGGGGCCAGGGTTCACGCTGCCGCCCGCCCAATACAAACCCGAAATGATGTCGCTCCGGTTGGAGGTTTTGAAAGCCGAGGTGAGACCCTTCTGCGTCACGACACCGTAGATTGCGCCTCGATTTACCCAGTACATGCTC
>JAYVOT010000319.1:0-2021 GCA_043757795.1 Chthonomonadaceae bacterium
GCGAGTCCTACACGACCGATCCGTTGTGCCAGGCGATCGAATCCGTCTGGAAAGCCGGAATCGTAGTCGTTGTGGCGGCAGGCAACGACGGTCGCTTTCAAGACACGACTTCAGTCAATCTTGATAACGAAGGATACGGATCAAACTGGGGTTCCATTCAATCCCCTGGAAACGACCCTTATTGCATCACGGTCGGCGCGACAAAGTCAGTGGACGTAGCTCGGGAACACGATCAAATAGCCACCTACAGCAGTCGTGGTCCTTCTCGCCTGGACTTCGTTCTGAAACCGGATATCATCGCAGCCGGCAACCGCGTCATCTCATTGAACAGCCCGAACAGCTATCTATCGGCTACCTATGCTTCCACAAATCAGATTCCCTACGCAAGTTACTCCAACAATCCGTCTGCAGGATCATCGACCACCTACTTCAAGCTCTCCGGGACCTCTATGGCGGCTCCTGTAGTTTCCGGTGCGGCAGCTCTCATGTTGGAAAAAAATCCGTCGCTTTCGCCTGACACCATCAAGGCGAGATTGATGCTGAGCGCGGACAAATGGGTGGATCCGACCGGAGCCGCAAACCCCTGCGTTTACGGATCCGGGTATCTAAATATCCCGTCAGCCCTCGCAAGCACTGCTGTGCCAAGCCAATACGCGATGTCTCCTTCTCTCACTCTCGCTTCCGACGGCAGCACGTCGATCAATATCGACAACGCCATCTGGGGCATAAATGCGATATGGGGCATTTCCGGGGTCAATAACTTCAACGCAATCTGGGGCATCAACGCGATTTGGGGCATCAACAACAATGTCCTAAATATCGACAATGCCATCTGGGGCAAGAACGCAATCTGGGGTAAAAATGCCATCTGGGGCAAAAACGTCTGGAACGACAACGCAATCTGGGGAATTTCCACCACCTACACGGACGTTTCGCCCGGAGCGGCAAGCGGCGAATAATCGCCGGATTTCTATCTCCTCATACTTCCCTCATTGAATTGAATTGAATTGCATCTCCTCCTCTTTAACCCTCGCCTTTACAAGGCGGGGGTTGTTTTTTTGCGACCATCCAACAACTCAACGTACGTGCCGGTATCCGGATGCTGACAACCCCGACGCATGAATGACCGTCCTCGGGAGCGTCGGAGATTGCCCCGGGCAAAAGACAAACGTCTTCCATAGGGTTATATCTCATGTGATAATCGATTTAATCCATAAGCGATATTGCCCCCCCCCCAAGAATGAATTCCTGGGTATTAAAAACAAGATATCTGTACCGCGCCTCGCCAGGCTGAAGAGAAGTCGGCTTGGTTTGCAAGCCGCTGGCGGGCGCTGAAAACAAAGGAACAAAAGAAAACCGCGTCCTGCATTCGGTTCTGCATGACGCGGTTCTTATAATGCGATCGTGTTTAACCAAGAATAACATTGAGCGCTTCGATTTTTCTGCGTTTTGCATCTTGAATGCTTGACAAATCAGAGCGATAGTGATTGTAAATTCTTATAGGTATGCTTTCAAAGGGGATACAACTTCTGGTCAACCTTGTTTACTCAGATCGTGATTCGGCAACTCTCATGAGCGCTCAAAAAACCATTCACAGGAAAGCTGACGACAGGAATTATATCCTATCAATGAGCGAAATCGAAACTATCCTCCGAATCCGGGGGAGTCCGGTTTGCCGATCAGATCCCGAATAGTCGCATCTCGTACGGACTGGCTTTCCGAAGTCATATCCAGCTTCCAAACCCCGCCTTCATTGATCAATCGCGCTTTGCCTTTGATTGTGACGCTATCGCCATCAGTTTTGACCGGGATGGAAGTCGCGACTTCCGCTTTGTCTCCCGTAATGACCGGTTCTCCGGCAGTCATGTTGTCGGTCGCTTGAGAAATATTGTCGTAGATCGGTTTGGTTTTGGGGTTGGCTTCAAATGCATTGAAGAGTTTTGCTGCCTGTATTCCAAGAGCTTCAGGGTCGGGGCATTGCTTCTTGCCTGTCTCCTTCAAAGAGACCAAATCGTAGGCAG
>JAYVOT010000320.1:0-2020 GCA_043757795.1 Chthonomonadaceae bacterium
GATCGAATTGAACCCTGAAGATTGGCTTCGCTTTCTAAATTTGGAAGCGACTTCCGTGCAGATAGTGGATGCGGATCTTTCCACAGTGACCGCTTCAGCGGACAAGATTATCAAAATTGAAAATGATGGCGATATTTACGGGCTTCATATCGACATCCAATCCGCTTATGATGCCTATCTAGACGACAGGGTTCACGGTTACAATGTATTGGCAAAGTTGAAATTTGCGATGATGATCGTAAGCGTAGTCTTTCTGTTGCATCCGAGGGCTGCGGCTAGTGGCGCGAGCGGCTCAGTTGTCTGGAATCATCCGCTTACAAGACATCATTTCAACTACACTTTGATTAAGGTTTGGGAGCATGATGTAGAGGGATTTCTCAACTGCGGACTCTCGCTCTTGCCTTTCGCGCCACTTGCGAATCTTGGAGCAACGCAACTCCCTGATGTAATCCACCGAATGGAAGAGATTATTTCTCGTGAAGCGGACGCAGGGACGGCAGCGCAACTTTGGACGGCTTCCAAAATAATGATGGGTCTTAAATTTGATTCATTGATGGTAGATCGACTTTTAAAAGGAGTGATGGGAATGAAAGAATCAGTAACGTATCAAGCGATACTTGAAGAGGGAAGAGAACAAGGAGAGATAAGAGGAGAAATAAGAGGAGAAATAAGAGGAGTGATGTCTACCTTATTTCGGATTGGAAGACGTCGTTATGGCGAACCCTCTTTTGAAGTGCAAACGAAGATTAAAGCCATAAACGACCTCGAAAGGCTCACGACTTTGACGGATCGATTGGATTTAGTCGAAAATTGGTCTGAACTATTAGGGGAATCGTGACGGTCAACGAAAAATCAAACGAAGCAAATCCCTCGCCTCCGACAATCAGTTCCAATCCGCCGACCTTCCGAAAATGGCTTGAAAGAGCCGGAGGAAGAGTTGGTATTTGGCTCATTGTCCGTCCTCTACGCTCGGTGTCGCTTCCAACTGCGAGAGTGTTTGGAGTCGGCCTTGGGAAGGCGCTCTATGCTACGTTTGGAAAATTAAGAAGGAACGCCCTCAAAAACCTGAAACTCGTCTATCCGAACTTGCCGGATGCCGACAGAGTCGAAATGGCGAAAGCCGTTTTTAATCACTTCGGCAAAGTCGCGGCGGAGTTTTTACAACTCCCAAAACTTTCGCGAGAAACTGTAGACAGCATGGTCAAGATTGTTGGCGAAGAGAATTTAAAAGAAGCTCTGGCAATGAACAAAGGCGTATTGCTGGTTACCGGACATTTTGGAAATTGGGAATTTATGGCTCGCTGGCTTGCGACGCATGGTTATCCTCTGAATGTAGTGGCGAGAGACGCGCGAGACCCTGAAGCGACTAAACTGATGGCTCAAGTACGAGAAGGAATTGGGGCGAATGTTCTCTACCGGGGAAGCTCGGCGAGAGCCGTCTTAAAGTGTCTACGTGCCAACGAGATAGTTGCATTGCTGCCGGACCAGAACGCCGCGGATATTTTCGTGCCGTTTCTTGGCGTCAATACAGGCACGATCGACGGACCTGCCATCATACATCTCAAAACCGGATCTCCGTTGCTTTTTAGTTGGTGCGTTCGTACCGCTTCAGACACATTCATTATTGAATTCGAGTCCCCTATCGTCCTTCCAAGCAGTAAAAATAAAACAGATGACATAGTGCAAGTGATGACGGTTATAAATGATCGGCTCTCGCAACAAATTCATAAAAATCCTACACAATGGCTATGGCTGCATGATCGCTGGAAAGCGACGCCGGGAATTTTTCCGGACAGCGAATGGCACGCGCATGAATTGACGACTCCGACGAACAAAATAAAACAGGAACTTGAACAATCCAATGATCCCTCCCGCCGTTGACATGTCTCTTGTCAAGCGCATATTAATTATCAAAATGAGCGCACTTGGCGACATTATTCACGCTCTGCCCGTTTCCGCTGCAATTGGAGAGTCATTTCCTCATATTGAATTGACCTGGGCAGTTGAAGAAAGTTTTGCA
>JAYVOT010000321.1:0-2020 GCA_043757795.1 Chthonomonadaceae bacterium
CCTGGTTTGAGTATGGGAACATTGCTCGCCCCAGGATTTGGTCGCCGTATGCAGGACTGTGTAGTCTACTCAAAGGAGGGCTTAGAGCCAAAAGGAGCGATCCCAGCGTTGCTGGAATCAATCTGGGAAATAGTTCGCCTCCACGAGTTTCCAGAGTGCCCCAGCCGTTTAAAGTGCTTGTTTCTCTGGGAGCAAGAAAGCCGCGCGTCAGATTTCGCTTCTCGCCGTCCATATCCGGTCGAGTTATATGAGGTTGAGGTTAAGGCGTATTCGCGTCTGCTCATCGCGGATATGGATCTTATCAGCTATTTTGAGGAGCCGGAAACCGTAGCGTCCATGATGAAGCGTGCACGTTTCTACTGGAAAGCAGAGCAGGTAAGGGTGCCAGAAGTTCTATTGGAAGGTACCGCGAGCGTGGTAAAACTGCTCGGTTGCAAATGGTGAGTTCCTAAACACGATTTTTCTCTCAATTGTGCCTAGCGCTCCAATCGCAATCCGCCTCGTTTACTCGAGAGGCGTTATTTCTACCCGTTCATAAATTTCTTCAAGCGTAAGAGAGGCGGGCGCGCCCTTCAGCGTCAGCCTATCCGTGAGGCGAGTGAGTATTCGACAAGTCCATTCTCCCTCTTCGTTTTTTGAGTGATGCTCCACCTGAAGTGCGTTTTGAGAGACAAGGATATAATCTTGCAAGCTCTCGATCTCAAGATAGCGGTTGTACTTTACCACGCGATCATAGCTTTCCGTTGACGGAGACAACACTTCAAAAATCGAAAAGGGGTTTAACAAAATTCCATGTTCATCGTTCGCTACTGCCGTTTTGCCGCATCTTACAATGACGTCAGGATAGTAATAAGCCTTAGACTTTGTAGGTTTAACTTTTATGTCGTGTGAGGTGGATCTGCAATCAGTTTTGCGAAGTTGAGGATATAAGTTCCCGACAATATTTTCGACTATAAAAGCATGATTATCGCTTGCCCCAGCCATCGAGTATATTCGCCCGCAATCGTACTCGCTTCGAAAGGGCGAGTCTCGCTCAATCATTAGATACTCTTCAGGCGTGAAAAGGCGCATCACACGTTCATCACTCATTCGAATTTCCTCGATTTATCTCAAACCTAAAGAACATGTTCATTTAGTCGTTCATTTCCAGCATTATACCTCGGATTCCTAACGAGACTGCCCGTTTGAATAGCCCGGAGAGTTCGTAAATCATCAATTTCTTGAATTGAACAGCATGAAAAGAACGACTCGGATTCAAATGCGAAGGATATTCAGATAAAAAACGCGAACGTGTTATTATCCCCCACCGAGCCGCACGGCAATCGGCGAATTGATAAATTTGGAGATTTACATGCAAATGATGGATCGTAAGGCATTGTTGGGTGCATTATTGGCGATTTGTTTTCTTCCACTGGGTTGCGGGGGAGGAAATGGCGCAAATAACTCATCGCTATCCGGCATTCAAGGGAAAGCGACAAAGAGTCCGATTTCTCCCGTAGTAAGGGAAGGTCAACTCAACGAAGCGCCGTTGCCAGGGGTTTCAATCGTTGTGACAGGGCTAAACGGCGCGGAGGTCGCCCGGCAAACAACCGATGCGCAAGGCGATTACAAAATCGGACTCGCGCCGGGAAATTATACGGTCGTAGGTTTGCCTCTCGATAGCGCTTCCATTCTTCCTGTGCCTGAATCTCCAAAGAGCGTAACTGTTGCATCAGACAAATTTTTGACTGTCAACATTTCATATGATACCGGCATACGTTGAAAACATGAAGCGACCGGCTTTCTATGTCATGTCTTGTATCCGATCAAGTCAGGGCGAACAATGTCGCAAGTCGCTGAAACATGGAAGATTATAGACTCGCACAAGACATGACTCGTCTGACGGAGAGGCTCAGTCTCCTGCGCCTCTCTTTTAATTCTACAAACCAGCTAGCCGGGTGTCCGCGTCCCCGAATTTGTCCAACTTCACTCCCATTTTGTCCATCAACGAGAGGTATAGGCTGCAAACCTTGCGATTGTC
>JAYVOT010000322.1:0-7361 GCA_043757795.1 Chthonomonadaceae bacterium
TCAATACGAGCAAGTGGGGCGCAGCGATTACGAAGTGCGCATGACTCGCGAGGTACTAAATCCGCACGCCCTCACGATCGGCTTCGCAAGACGTTTCGCCACCTACAAACGCGCAACGCTTCTGCTATCCGATCCGGATAGACTATTGAGGCTTTTGAACGACCCTACAAGACCGGTTCAAATCATTCTCGCCGGAAAAGCCCACCCGAAAGACGATGCTGGCAAAGAGTTGATTCAGCGTATGGTTCAGTTCGCCAGACGTGAGGATGTTCGCAAAAGCATCGTCTTTCTTGAAGACTATGACATGTGCGTCGCGAGAACAATGGTCCAAGGGGTTGACGTCTGGCTGAATACGCCGCGCAGACCAATGGAAGCGAGCGGCACTAGCGGAATGAAAATTCTTGCGAACGGGGGCTTGAATCTTTCGATTCCGGACGGATGGTGGGCGGAGGCGTATGAGCCGGGCGTCGGCTGGTCTATTGGCAAAGGGGAAGACTATGCCGACCCCAATGAACAGGATCGACTGGAGAGTTTGGCTCTTTACGATTTGCTCGAGAAAGAGGTTGTCCCTCTTTTCTACGACCGCAACACAGGTGACTTGCCTCGTGCATGGATATCTCGAATTAAGAACTCAATCAAGTCGCTCTGTCCGGTATTCAATACCAACAGAATGGTTGGAGAGTACGCTGAAAAGTTCTATTTTCCTGCAGGCAAACGTTTCGAACGGATGCAGGCGGACGATCATAAAGTGGCGAGATCACTCGTATCATGGAAACAAACGATAGGGAGCCACTGGAACGAAATCTCGGTGATTGAAACTCTGACGGATCACTCCGAGGTTACGGAGGCTTCAAAAAGTTCGGAGATACAAGACAAGATTCGAGTCGGCGAGTATCTAACCGTAAAAGCGAAAATTCAACTAGGATCGCTCTTACCGACGGATGTCGCGGTTCAGATCATTCACGGCCTGCTGGACAGCAATCATCAGATCATCAACTACTCTGTGGACGCTTTAGAGCTGAAATCCAACATAGGCGGCATTTGCGAGTACGAGGGGGAAATCCCCTGCACCAAGAGCGGACAACAGGGCTATTCGGTGCGTGTGGTTCCTAGCCACCTGGATGCGATATTGCCCCAGGAGTTGTCGCTAATCACCTGGGAGGGTTGACGCAAGCGCTTTTAGTCAACTTAAATCAGCGCCTCATTTAGCACACGGGACATGTGTTGTCATTGATCGAGTTTCCCTTTCGAAGCTCGCTTGCTTGACAGTACATGTCCTTTTTGTAATTCGCTCTTGCAACCAGAATAATGTTCGCTATCGACTGCCTATTTTGAGTTATCTTCAATTTTTAACTTCTTTTAAGCTGGCTTACCGCCAATTACGCCTCTTACGAACACCCTTTTCTGATAGCGTCGACAAGCGCTGGAAGTTCATACAACTCCGATTCTCTATCAGTCTCAAAAGCATATCCTTTGTAGAGCGGCTCTCATTGATAGCCACGCGCTGCTCCTATTGGCGATGTCCAAACCGGCGAATCCGATTCTGTCGCATGGATTAGCGCATTCAACGGGGGAGCGGCATATCCTGTTGGCACGCCTCTTGATTGCCCTCCAATTTGCGCCGGAAACGCATAACTCCATTTCAAAAAGTGACCAAAAATAATGAATCGCTTGATGTAGCATCTACAGACTAATTCGCACCAAAACTTGTCGTCTGCATGTTTCTCATGAGTCACGGACACAGTCTGCAAAGCGGACAAATTTCCTCTTGAGTCTTATGAAGCGATCGACATCGAAGGCAAATTCTCCAGCCTCGCTCCAACCTCCAGTGTCGCAGTTTGGCGTCCAGCGTGATGCGTTTTGCGATTGAGTTTCGCGCTCTATCGTCTTGAATGCTGATTAGCGCGCTCAATTCGCCGCGAAGCTCATCTCGCTCGGCTTCTTCAAGAACGACGGCATTCAACTCCGCGATAAGCGGAATGTCAGGAATCTCCTCGACAAGTTTCCTTCTTTTTGAGATGCCTCGAGTCGTTTTATAGACTACATCCCGAATAATTGTTCCACCGAGCATGCGATTCAAGTTTTTGAGAATCCGGTCTTTGTGCAAAGTCAGCTCATGAGACCAAACGGAACTTTTAGTCCGAACGAAAAGAATTCCTTCAGAAACTCGTTCCGTCTCAGAAGCGGCAGCGCCCATTTCTCCTACCGCCATCGGCCAATATGCGAGCGCAAGACTCTCGCGCACGCGTTTGCAACTGTCCATATTCCCGATAGTCGATATTAGAATATCCGTTATTGCACTCCCGCCCCCTCGATAGTCATTCGAACGATATCTTGATCGCGAACTCCACTTTGGTACAGGTTTCGGGGCGTCATTGTCGTAGTCGGAACTATCCGGATTTTCATTCTCGTTCATTTTCCCGCCTCATCTTCTACATCTCGAAATTCGTCATGATCGTCCTCGCAAGCCAAGTTCAAAGGTTTCTCAAACGTTTTCGGAGTTTTCAGCGCCGCAGCCTCAGTTTTTTCGAAGTTTTTAGCCTCTTTTGTCAAAGCCCCTTTAACGACGCGAAACATGGTTGCCTCATTTAATATCTCTTCCGGAAAAGATCTCAGATTCGTGCAAGTGATGAAAGTTTGGCATCTCCGGCGAACCCACGCGAGCAAGTGTTTTCGACGCGAGTCGTCAAGGTCGCTCATCACGTCATCGAGCAACATCACGGGAGGTTCGCCGACGTAGTCTTCAATGAGTTGAAACTCCGCAAGTTTGATCGCCAGGGCGACCGTCCTTTGCTGTCCCTGGGAACCGTAAATTCTTGCTTCGCTTCCATCTATCAAAAACTGAACGTCGTCTCTTTGAGGACCAACGAGAGTCACCCCTCTGCGCGCCTCGTCTCCGGCTACGGAGTTCAGATGACGCTGGAAAGCCTGAAGGATTGCGTCCGACCCGCTGAGCGCCGATTCCTGTTGATTCCCAGGCGTTGGCGTCGATATGGATTCCATTGATCCGGGCGATTGAGTTTCCGACTTCAATGAGGCGAGATAGCGATCTTCCGAATTCAATTCTCGCACAGTCGTCGGGTTCGCCGGCGCTTCCGGTTGGGGAAGCGGAATGCTGGGCAAATACCGGACTGTCAAGCCCTCCTTGTCGTCCGTCAACTCCCGATGAATCTGATCCGCAAGCGGAGCGAGTCTTTCTAGATAGAATTTTCTCTTCTCGATCAAAGGCGAACCATAGCGTACAAGCTGCTCATTCCAGGCTTCCAATCCGCTTTCGCTTGCAGGTCGGGGCCGCTCTCTCAAGTCCTTCAGAAGTCGGTTTCTCTGCTCCAAAATACGCTTGTAATGTGCAAGATCATAGACGTATCGCGGACTGATCTGCGAGATTTCGACATTCAAATAGTGCCGTCGATCCGCGGGTTCTCCCGTAACGATATTCAAATCCATCGAACCGAAGAAGACGGCATTGAAGGCTCCCAATAGGTCGAGAATACGATTTCGCTTCATTCCATTCACTCGAACCGTCTTCTTGTCCGTCTGAAAAACGGACACCTGAATCTCCGAGTCTCCTTCTCTTTCTCTGCTGATCTCCGCCGTGACGCTCGCTGTTTCCGAATACTTGAGGATCAGTTCAGACTCACGTCCCGCTCGCAATGAGCGCGTGGTAGCGAGCATAGAAATCGCTTCCAGGATGTTCGTCTTCCCCTGCGCGTTTTCGCCATGCAAGAGATTGATTCCTGGCCCAGGGTTAAAATCGAGTTCTATATAATTTCTAAAGTTTTGAAGTTTGAGTTGGCGAATAAGCATCTGAATATAGACTGGCGAAAAGCGCATTTCAAGCACGAGTTGAAAGGAGTTCGAATCTGGAGAACGATAGCATTTTACCTTGAATTCCGCGTTCTTTTAGTGTGAACGGGAAAAAGGATTTGGACACGAAATGGAGGGGCGTCAAGAAAGAATTGTTATAATGACTCTATCTAAAAGAATCTTACTCTTATTATTATAGGACTCATAAGACTCATAACTTTTCAAAATGAGATGCGAAAAGTAGAGGTCAAACTGGAGTTGAAATGGGTTGATGGAGAGCGTTTGCAGATTCTGACAGTTGCTGATAGCGCAATAAAGTCTACTCCCAATGGAGTCTTCCCGTACCAGAGTTATCGACAATTTATCGATGCCGAATGCGAAATTGGACTCTCATCCGTGAAGTTATCAACAATAAAAACGTTGACAGAATTGTTGACAAGCGGTTATGAGTCCCAAAGTGAATAACTTCGATTGGAGTTATTCACCGAGGGACTCATAACCGCTTTGGAAGTGGTATGTCTCTCTTTCGAGAGAAAGCGCGGACGTTCAAAGTTGACTCGATTACGATCCCGGACTCAAGCAGGGAGAGTTCGAAGCCCTGATCCGTCTCCCGATTTCGGGGCGCTTGTTCGATTTAAAGACTGACGCGCGCTTGAACTGTCAATAGAGGTTCGCCAGTGTTGTAAAAATGAGCCGTTCCTTCTATTCCTAAATTGGACTTTAGTCCGGCTCCGACGAAAACTTTGCCACCGAAGCGAGTAACAGAGCCAATGTATGCTCCGATTCCCCCTCCAAAATATATTCGGCTTCCCAGCGCAATATTTTTAGTGTAAAGTTGATCGAATGTGACTGGAATCAGAGTTGAAACGCCTCTGCGGTTCAAATCAAGGAAGACATCGGCATCAATGCGTGAACTGAAGCCCGGAAGAAGTTTCAAGCCGTTGAGCGTTATGTCCGCCCCGCCGACGAATTTCGTGTTTGGGGAGAGCATGACGCCAAGTCTGAGGGCGATTGGAAACGGACTTAGCGACCCTAAAGAAGGAAGCGGAACTTGACAATTCCGCTTGGCCGCGAATGAAACGAAGTCGTATCGATTCGGCTGATGATCGGAAGAAAGATTCATTGCGAATGTTTTGGAGATGCCTGCTGAGGCTGAAACAATACGGGAACTCTGAAACTCGATATTCGTCTTTTCGATCAGGAGTTCCGACTGCGCTCGAGCATTTTTTGCAGTAGAGCTAAGCGCAATGGCGATAGTGAGCGCGCACAGAGATCGAGTCACGTCAACCGTGTTATTTTTTTGTCTGAGGTTCGTGAATAGCATTCGTTTATTTCCTGCTTCCTTTTTTTGTTTTGTGCGTAAATAGCGATGAATCGACTTCGATTTTGTCATTTTTTTCAGATAAAATCGTTTGAATCAGCTCTTTAAAGTCTCACTTTGAAGGTTATTCAAAAACAGGTGGAACTCCTTCTTGCGACAGATTTGAGTAGACAAAAAAAGTTCCGTCAGAGTCCCGAAGAGTCTTTGGAATCACCTTGCGATTCACGTTGAATCTTTGCTATAATCCCTCACTCCCAAAGAAGCGTTCATTTTTAGATTGAAGTCAAGACAGCAGTTGGTCTTGAGTCGAAGTCGTATTGAACGTGTCTCTATTGGCGGGCAACAGCGCTAAGAATGGAATTGAGTGACTTATGATGCGTCCATGCAGGAGAGCAAGTTGAGCGGAAAACTCGAAAATGGAGATGAAGACCGTTCAAAACGACTCCGCCGCGCGTGGGAACTCTCAGTCCACCTGCTTGCAGGCAAGGTTCCTAAAGTCACGTTTGAGACGTATATTCGTCCCACCTATCCCGTTTCATACGAAGAAAATCTTGTTACTCTTGCTGTGCAGAGCGATTTTGCCCGCGAATGGTTGGAGAAAAAGGTTTCCAATCAGATTCGAAGCGCCCTGGAATTTCATCTGGACGCTTGCAATCTTCAACTCAAATTCATCATTCAGACTACGGACGCAACAAATCGCTATTTAGCGCGGCCTGCCAACCCCAAATCGGACTCGGCGCAAACCTCAATGGCTCTTGATTTGGAGGGAGTAGAGGAGCCTGAGCCGATTGCCAGTCAGCCTCAGGTGAAGCCTAAGTCAGGCATCGGGGGGCCGTCTTCCGCTCATGCACGAAGATCGGAACCTAACAAAGCGCCTATTCCCGGAATTGAACTCAATGCCCGGTATGTGTTCGAAGACTTCCAGCCCGGAAAATCAAATCGGCTTGCGCACGCAAGCGCTCTCGCCGTTTCGGAGAAGCCTGGTGCGGTTTATAATCCGCTTTTTATTTACGGCGGACCCGGCCTCGGCAAAACTCACTTGATCCAGTCTATAGCGCACTCTTTGAAACGTACGAAACCTCAGTTGCGGGTCGCTTATGTCTCGTGCGAGTTCTTCACTCAGCAGTATGTCACCGCCATCAGAGAGCGCACTACGGAAGAATTTCGCAAACAGTATCGGCAAATCGACGTTTGGTTAGTCGATGATATTCAGTTCATTGCAGGAAAAGAGCATTCCAAAGAGGAGTTTTTCTACACGTTCAATGCGCTTTATCAGGCGGGAAAGCAGATCGTCATAGGGAGCGACCGCAGCCCTCGCGAGCTGAACACCGTTGACGAGCGGCTCCGTTCCAGATTCCAGAGCGGGCTAATCGCGGACATCGGCGCGCCGGACATTGAAACGCGAATCGCGTTTCTGCATAAATGCCGCGAGCGGGAGAACGCGCCGGTTTCCAACGACGTTCTCGAATACATCGCCGACGCAATTCAATCGAACATGCGCACTTTGGAGGGCGCGCTCACCCGCCTGATCGCCTACAGTTCAATCATGAACGCTCCGATGAACTCCGAATTGGCGCAAAGCGTTTTGAGCGAATATTTTATCGACAAACCGATTCGCGCCTCACGCCTGACAGTGGACGAGGTGATCATGTCGGTCTCCGAGAAGACGAACGTCTCTCCGGCGGCAATCAAGGGAACCAGTCGTCAGAAAGAAGTGGCTCTCGCCAGACACGTCGCGATGTTGCTTTGCCGCGACCTCCTCCCGGAACTGAACACGATGCTGCTAGGAAAAGCGTTCGGCGGCAAGGATCACGCCACGATCGTCCACGCCTGCCAACGCATCCGCATGAAGATGGAAAACGACACGGAACTCAAGACTTTGATTAACGGCTTGTTGCGTTCGTTCGCAAAGTGACTTCGATTTCCAAAGTACAAAGCCTATTGACTGCGATGAGAGGATTTTTCCTATTGCAAATCGCCGGGATGCTGTCGTCAACGAATGAATTGTCCCCGGAAAATCTCCCGATTTTAGTCACTGTTTGGACAAATGTAAGGTCTTTTAAGCCGATTCAACGCCTTTTTCGGCTTTTCCGGATCGTTGCAAATCTTTATCATGTACTCCGCGCGTTTTACACAACTGATGTTACGCAGACCTGACGACCAAATGATTTTTTCGAGAGCGCTTTTGAATCCCATGACTCTAGTCATGACGCTCTGTCGTTTGCGTAACATG
>JAYVOT010000323.1:0-2020 GCA_043757795.1 Chthonomonadaceae bacterium
TCCCTATTCATCGGTAAGGTCGTCGGTCGGCATTACCTAGTCGAGTTGCGGGTTGTGGCGCCTTGTACCTATTGCGAGTGATTGAAAGCGATAAACAGACCTCATTGATGCAGATTCCTAGGAGGGGTTGAGACGCTTTTTGTCGAATAGAGCTTCAAGCGAATGGAATTTAGATACCCTATGGATTGAAAGGAAACCGAATATGAGAGTGAATACAAAGATGAAAACGATTTCGGGAATAGCATTGGGACTAGCGATAGCTTCCAGCTGCACGATAGGGGCGCAAGCCCCTGAAAAAGCTTCGAAGATTCCCGGTTCCAGGGCAGTCATTCAGTGGGGAGAGAGTCCGGACGGAATCGTGCACGACGGGAAACCCATCGCAAAAGGTTGGAAGTCGATTTTCGACGGAAAGACCCTCAAAGGGTGGAGGCTGGAAAAAGGCTATTGGCAGATCAAAGACGGTGCGATCGTAGGAGACAAGGGCGGCGACACGCCCCACCACCACTATCTCTTCACGGACAAGGACTACAGTGATTTTGAAATGCACATCGACGTGAAGATGGTCGGGTACAACAGCGGAGTCTGCTGTCGGATACATCCGACAAGTTTCGACGACGTTCCGGGTTATCAGGTGGACATGGGCGACGGATATTGGGGGTGTCTGTGGGACGAGCATCACAGGCAGAAGAAAATATTCGATTTCCCAAAAGACGAAGCGGAGAAAATTCTCCGGAAAGAGGATTGGAATCACTACTATTTCAAATGCGTCGGCTCTCACGTGACGATCTATTTTAACGGCGTTAAAACTGCGGACGGCGAGGACCCGGGCGGCTTCCCAAGCGGACCGATCGGCTTTCAACTCTGTCACGGCGGAAACACAGTCGCCTCTTTTAAAAATATCTATGTCAAACTATTGAAACCTGCGACTCCGGGAACCGCTCCTGCATCGAACTACAAACCTGAGCCTTAGTCCATTGAACTTTCGTTTTGGTGCAAATTCGAAAAGGCTTACAAATTGCGCCTTCTCCTCGTGATAGCGAAGATTAGCCGTAACGCCATGATTGCGTATAAGAGCGAAGGAGCGGAATAAAATGGATTTAGATCCAGTCGAAACTGTCAAGGGTCTTCAGGATGATGAAGATGAAGGTGAAGATGAAGATAGGGATGCAGCGAGGAAACACCGTGAAAATGAAAAGAGAGCGAGCGACGCGAAACACAAGCTCAACACGCTCATCGCGATCACGGTCGCGATCTTGGCGACTTTCATGGGAGTCTGCAAGGTGAAGGACGACAACATTTGCCAGGCGATGCAACAGTCGCAAGCGAACAAAATCGACAATTGGAATTTCTATCAGGCGCGAAACATTCGGCAAGAGATCGCGAACGCCACAGTTGCGCAACTGGAACTGCAAGCGCTGAACGCCTCTGTTCAGTCGAAACCGGCTTATGTCGCTAAAATATCCGAATACCGAAAGCTGGCGAAAGAGCAGGAAGAAAAAAAGGGAAAGGTGAAAGCGGATGCGGAAGGCGCAGATAAAGACTACAACGATCTGAACTATCGGGATGATCAGTTCGATCTGTCCGACACCTTGCTCGCTATCTCGATCTCTCTGCTCGCAATGACCGCTCTCACCCAGAAAAAATGGCTCTACGGAATAGCGCTTATCCCCACTTTCTTCGGCGTGTTGATGGGGCTTGCGGGGCTGTTCGGGTGGCATCTGCACTCCGACTTGCTGGCGAAGTGGCTGGGAACTTAGTCGCAATCCATATATTTAAAAAAGATGAGGGCGAACGCCATTGCGTTCGCCCTCATCTTTATATACGGATTGCGATATTGAGCTTATGTCTATCTGCCAAGCGTCGGGTTTTCCGGGTCGCCCGTCAATATGAAGGGAGCCCAATAGTATGGCGCGCTAGTGGCAGGCGAATTTCTAATCTCCTGCATGGCGCGACGCAAAGCTTCGTCCTTAGCAAGCCCCATCCTCAAGCCTCGGTGAAAGGCGGTCATCAGGAGATACGA
>JAYVOT010000324.1:0-2019 GCA_043757795.1 Chthonomonadaceae bacterium
CAACCAGAACCGGAAGACCAAAGTCCTCAACGGCGTGACGGACACTTACAGCTATGACAGCCACGATCACCTGACGAGCACGAGTTCCAAGAGCTACACCTACGACGCGAACGGGAACTGCAAGACGGTCGTTTCGGGAACTTCCACTACGACGCTGACGTATGATGATGAAAACCGGGTGACGGGGATCACTTACCCGAATAGCTCAACCAACTCCTTCGCCTACAACGGGCTTGGATTGCGGGTCAGCAAGAACGACTCGGCGGGAGCGTTCGCTTATGTTTGCGACGGAACCGGGGTTGCAAGCGCGGTTCTGAAGGACGGCAAGGCGACATTCACGCCGGGGCTGAGCGAGAGGCGCGGAACGACCTCCAAGTTCACGCACAAAGACGCGCTGGGTTCAACAAGAGGAATCACCGATTCGAGCCAGAGTACGACTGATGCCCTGCTCTTCGACGCCTTCGGGATGACGGTTTCGCGCACTGGCACGACGCCCACACCCTTCGGATTCGTGGGAGGAGCGCAGTATCAGACGGATGCTGACAGCGGCTTGATGTTGCTCGGTCACCGGTATTATGACTCGTCAATTGGGCGGTTCATCTCTTCTGATCCAGCCCATGCCGGGACAAACTGGTACGCCTACTGCAGGAATAATCCGCTTAAATCGATTGATCCGAGTGGTCTCAGCGGAGACTATATATCAGCTCGCATAGATGAACTATCTCGGGAAATCTATAAACGTGAGAAGGATTTAAGAGATGACAAAGATGACATGTATCATGGGAAAGGAGGCAGAAAAGGAACTTGGGGAGGTCATCAACACAAGATGAAGCAAAAAAAAGATGAGCTTCGAGAGGATCTGGAACTCTACAAATACAAAAAATTAGGTGATGAACTAGACCACGATGGTAACCAGAGGTTTCCGATAAGCGGAGGATCGAATGGGGCGGTAGATCTTCCAATACCACAACATCCGGATCCAAAACCTGTCCCAAAGCCATATGGCCCGAATCGACCCGGAGTAGGAATTCCTTACATCCCTATTCCGTTGCCTGTGGCGCCGGCACCAATTTCACCAGTACCCATTGAACCTTTAGAGCCTTTACCAGGCTTTCCTGAAGGCTTGCCAATATTCGAATTTCCATAACCGATTGTGACGAACAGTCTCATATTGGCAAGGAAAAGTTTAATTCAAATCCGGCGATAATAATCTGTCTCAATCCTATTATCGCCGGACAAATAACCTCATATTCACTCGCAAAACGATATTGGACTATGTGAGAAAATTGACAAAAATATCCTTAAACTGGCGACTTATTGAATCGTATGAATTGGATGATCTCAAAAAATTCAAACGACTGCTTTTTCTTGGGGCAAGCCCGAATGTTCCCTCTTATGTTGACAAATGGGAGGAAAGCCTTTTGACTCGAAGCATTTTTGAGGGTAAAAATCCATATTCTATGTTGTTGATTGATGCTGGAGCCAATTTGTATGACAAACTTTACAGGTCATCAATCGTTCACGCAGTTGTTTTCCAAAAGAATCATGAAATGTTACGATATCTTTATCAGAAATATGACAAGAGCGAGCTGGATATTTATGATATTTTAGGAACCCCAATTTTCACAGCAATCGCCAGAAAAGACCATGATATTCTTCATTTGTTAATTGAATTAGGCGCAGATGTAAATGCCACTTCGGATAAACAAATCGGTTACGGCGATACAGTCATCAATAAAGCAATTCTGAACAGTGACATTGTCTCGGTACGAATGCTGCTCGAAGCCGGCGCGGATCCACATAAACCTGGAAATATGGGCTACACTGCATTTGACCGAACTCAAGAAATTAAAGGACAAATTGCCATTGATATCAATAAGTTGCTACTCAAATGGACTGAATCTAGATAGCTAAGGTCGAAACATTCCCTCCATGCTGCCAACCGGATGACGGGGCAGACCAACGCGAACGGCAGCACCGTCGCAAATACCTACGACAACGCGAACCGCACGACCGACA
>JAYVOT010000325.1:0-7351 GCA_043757795.1 Chthonomonadaceae bacterium
TCGACATCCAGGAGGTGAAGACCTACTTTTCGTTGCTGAAGTCTCTGATACAAGTTTAAACTCGAACTTGACGGTAAAATCTATGCTGTATGCGCGAGCGGGAATTCATGAATATTGGGCGCTCGACATCACAGGCGGAAAACTCTATGTCCATACTCTACCAGAGGCGGGGGTCTACACCAAAATGAACATTTACGAAGAGAGAGACACCGTCGCTTTGATGAAATACCCTGAGTCTCCAGTTCATGTGGGCGCTCTCCTTCCTTAATTGACCTACTGAAAAGCGATATTGTGACGCCAGAGGCTCCGTTTCAACTTGATCGTCGAATCTCTAACAGTCCTAAATCGCCGCCGACTCGAACCTCGTCCTGTCTGCCTATTGCGTACTCCCAATCGATTTTAGAGGGCGGAAACAAAAAATTCCTATATGCAAGCGCCATCTGTCTTGCGGCCTCCTCAAGACGCATTCGACCTATTCCTGTTCCAAGACCGGGACAAGCGATCACTTCAAATCGTTGATTTGAAACGAGATTGTGGCTTCTAATCGCCAGCAACATAGCCTTCATAGCTAGATACGCATAATCCGTGCTCCCAATTGGCATCGGAACGCGCATTGTCGGGGTGTGCGCAATAAATGGGTGTTCAGATTGTCCTGTTTCTAGAATGAACGAGGAGCCAACGGGCTGTTCGCCCAGAAATTCGTTCAAGATGCGATCTTGAACCCTCTTCATCAAGCTCTCGCCGAAAAATCTTGTGATCGCCGCGTCCACTCCCCCATCCATTAGCCCAAAAGAGTTTGCCGCGCTGACCATGCAATCAAATCGTTTGATCGTCTCAAAATATCCATTCACGATCTCAACATTGGGCAATCCTGCGAATTCCTTGCTCCAGTTGATGCACATTTGAGGATTTGAATCTACAAGCGTCAATGTTAATTCATTCATTCCTGTATACTTTTCTCCTTTGCCTCAAGCCATGCTCAACGGGTCCATATCGATCTGAATCCCCCCCTTTTCAGTTGAAGGAAGCAACCCCAACCCGGCGCGAACCACGTTTTCCAATGCGACATTTACCGGGGCGCGAAGCGTGACATGATACCGGAACTGATTTTTCAAACGAGCTAAAGGCGCGGGAGAGGGTCCAATTCGTTCGACGTCCGCAGGCGAAGTCCTCTCCAGGGCGGAAGCGAGAAGATCCGCCTTCGCGCTAGCTTTCGACTCATTTTCGTCAACGCAGATGAGATTGGCGAACCTGCAAAATGGCGGATACTTCAATTCGCTTCGAAACTGAATCTCCTGCTCGTAAAAACTGCGATAGTCATGAGTTTGAGCCGCCACGATTGAGTAATGCTCAGGGTTGAAGGTCTGCACGATCACCTCGCCTTCAGTCTCTCCCCTACCCGCCCGCCCCGCAACTTGAGTTAAGAGCTGAAACGTTCGTTCAGCAGCACGGAAGTCCGGAAGGTTGATGGAGGTGTCCGCGCTAATTACGCCTACAAGCGTCACATTTGGAAAATCAAGACCTTTCGCAACCATTTGCGTCCCGATTAAAATGTCCGCGTCGCCCTGCCGGAAGTTGCGAATAATTCGGGAATGTTCCCCCTTTTTAGCGGTCGTATCTCTGTCCATTCGAGCCACTCTAGCGGCGGGAAACAGTCGCAGGACCTCTTCCTCCACTTTCTCGGTTCCAATCCCGAACGCCTTCACTTTAGAGCTATTGCAATCCGGGCAAGTGAGCGGGGGCTTGCTCATATAGTCGCAGTGATGGCATTTAAGAGTTCTCTCATAAGCGTGGAAGGCGAGCGATACGGAACAGTTGGGGCATTTTGAAGTCCATCCGCAATCTCGGCAAAGCACGAACTGAGCGAATCCCCTTCGGTTCAAATATAGGATCGTTTGCTGTTTGAGCGCTAGTCTCTTTTCTATCGCCTCTGACAGTCTGATTGAAAAGAGCGCTTTGTTGTGCTTGAATTCCTCTCTTTGATCGACTATTTCAACTCCCGGCAGAGGGCGATTGTCGATTCGTTGGGGCATTTCGATCAGCTCAAACTGCTCCTCCTGTCTCTCAGTAGCGGCATAGTAACTCTCGAGCGATGGTGTGGCGCTTCCGAGAAGAAGCGTCGCTTTGGAAATTCTCGCACGTTCCGCGGCTAGCTCCTTTGCATTGTAACGGGGCGTCTTCTCCTGTTTGTAAGAGGCTTCGTGCTCCTCGTCCACCACGATCAGACCGACATTCGTAAGCGGCGCGAAGATAGCGGATCTCGCCCCAACGACGATTTTTGCCAGACCTTCCTGCATTCTTCGCCACTCGTCATGACGCTCGCCATCTGAAAGTTTAGAGTGCAATACAGCCACTTGTTCGCCGAATCTCCCCACAAAAATGTCAGCGACTTGCGCGGTCAATGCGATTTCCGGCACAAGGACGATCACGCTTTTTCCCAACTTTAAAGTTTCATCGATCGCTTGCAAATAGACTTCGGTCTTGCCGCTCGCTGTCACGCCGAATAAGAGAACGGTTTTAGAATTCTCGCTTTGCAAGCAAGCGGAAATCTTTCTCACTGCCTTCTTCTGCCCCGGAGTTAAAATCGGAGGCGAAGAAAGCTTTCCGTCGCCTTTAACAGACCTCCTGTATGAGATCACTTCTTCCATTCGAAGCAAACCGCGACTAACCAACGTTTTCAAGGTTCCTATTTGTACTTGGGAACGGCTTATAAGCTCTTCCTGAGGCATCGGGTCTCGGTCTTTGCTCTCCCAATCCTTCAAAACGAGGAGTACCCTTTCTTGCGAAGGAGACCTTTTTGACGCTCTGACGGACAGATTCAAGTTCGCTTCAGGGTTTCCTGTTCGGAAAGCTCGAATTTTTTTGTAGACGGTCTTCGCTCTTGAAACTCGGCTGACTTCAGTCAAAACTTTCTTCTCAAGAAGAGCAACATATGCAGAACTGAATTGAGGCAAATTCGCCGCTTGGCGAAACGTTTCAAGTTCCGACTCATCTCCCAGAGTGTGGAGCGTTTCCACAAGGTGAGCCTGCGGGACTGAGCTTCCAACGTCCGCGCCTCTCAGTCCGGAGATCGCAAAGCGCACGGAAGTCACCACTTTTGCGCCTAAAATAGCCGGTGCGACGCATCTCAACGCATCAAGATAAGTGCAGAGATACTTTTGACTCATCCAACGTATCGTTTCAATCTGCTCAATATTGATCGTCACGGCATCCTGAACGACAGCTTTTATCTCTCTCAGTTTCGCTGTCAAAGGGTCGCTTCGAGAGATTTTCCTCCGGTCAATGACGTAGCCTAGAGTCTCCCTGCCGTGAAAATTGATCTGCACGCAAACGCCGACATGAAGGTTTTCATTTAGGCGTTCAGGCACGCGGTAGGAGTAGGACGGGTGAAGATCAGGAGCTTCCACATCCACGATCACATCCGCTATGTCGATCTCATCAAATTCTTCCCAGAGACTTGATGTAAAAGAGCTATTTTGAGTCATCGTCAGGGAAAACTTTCTCAGAGTTTGATGAAGGAGGGATCGGAGGGACGGATTGAGGGGTGTCCATTTTGCGCAACCCGAAAAGATCCGCCTTTGGCTCGGCTCCGGCTATCAGGCGTTGAATGTTTGCGCGGTGCCGATAAACCGCAAGACAGCCCGCGATTAGCGAGAAACAGAGCCTCGGTTTGTCCCAGTGATAGAAACCGAACATCACGAACGGGAGTGTTAAAGCTGCGATTACTGATCCGACAGAGATGATGGAAGTCGCCAGATAGCCGGCTAAAAAAATCGCTAATTCGACGCACAGCACGAGCGGCGAAACGCCTAGAAGAGTCCCGGCGCTCGTTGCAATTCCCTTGCCGCCCTGAAATTTGAGAAATATGGAATAGTTATGCCCGATAATCGCCAACATTCCGGCGAGAACGATCCAGAGCGAAGTTTGACGCATCAGTTGATCGGCGATAAAAGGCGGGATGAAACCCTTCACGACATCAAGGCAGAAAGCGATTCTTCCCAGAGTCGAACCAGCCGCGCGACTCACATTGGTAGAACCGACATTCCCGCTCCCAATCATCCGAATATCGATTCCTTTTATTTTTTTGACAAGCCACAAACCAAAGGGGATAGACCCCAAAATATAACTGCCTATTAAGAGAACGATTACTCCAGCCCCCGGCATGAGTTGCTTTTCCTTTTTGATGCATCATGATTACGATGTCAATTCGTCAGTAGCGTTATTTTGATAAAAACGGCGCTTGAAAATAGCTCTAACTTGAGCCATTATAGCTTTTAATTCTACTATGAACTTCGATTCCGCTCTATTGTTGATCGTGTCTTCGTACCCTATCAGGAGAGCCAGGCTTCGCGTTCGATATGAATCATGCGGGAGCGAATTATGCGAGTGTCCGGATTGCAACCACAATAAATTCCTTAATCGCGTGAGGAAAAGGTAGTTGTCAATGAGCGAAATGACCTCTACTGCGGGAAGAATTTCGTTGCGCATCGCCGCATTCAGAGCGGCAATCGTATTCGTCGTAGCCAACGGAGGATATTTGCTCGCAAAAGTCAGCTGAATTTTTTGAACCATCCATTCTACGTCCGCCATTCCTCCTTTCCCCAGTTTCAAGTCGGTAGAATCGGCTGCTGATTTTAGTCGTTCCGTCTCAATGCGACGTTTCATCGCAACGATTAATTGACTCTCTTCTTCTGTGATTCCCCTACCAAAAGTCGCTGATTGCATCAGCCGGATCAACTTGCTTCCGACATCGGCTGATCCGGCGATAAATCTCGCCTTCATGGCAGCGTGCCTCTCCCACATCTCGGCGTTGGAGTCAAAATACTCTTTGAAGGCTTGAGGAGTATAGATTAAAGCTCCGTCTTTCCCCCAAGGCCGAAGTCGCAAATCGATCTCCACAGGCGCGCCATATCCGGCGAGCGACTTAACTGCTGAGAGAGTCTTCTGAACCAGACTGTTGGCAAGCCGAAAAATATCATCGCTCTCCAAGCTGTTTGAGATTTCTTCAACTTCGGTTTGCAATTCGGGATCGTAAACGAAAAGAACGTCCCAATCGCTTGAATGACCAAGCTCTTCGCCCCCAAGTTTGCCAAGCCCAATAATTGCAACGCTCTTCAACGCCTGTTTTGCTCTTCCCGTAAGCGAGGTTTGAAGGAAAATGGATTCTCTGCAGGTATCGAGAAGAGTTTGCAATATCAATTCAGCCAATTTCGACAGTAATGAAGAAGTCCGCTCTGTTTTCGCCTCTCCCCACACGTCCATGGCCCCCAGAATGAGGGTTTCTCGAAGATAAAATTTAGCGATAGTTTTGAGTTTATCCTCATAATTAGCAGCCTTCTTCATACGTCCATCGATGTCGCGTTTCCAATTTTGGAACTTCTCAAGCGTACCGTTTTCATCGTTTGCGCGCTGATCTTCATCATCCGGGATGATCGCTTCTAGCCATTCAAGATTATCGACAAGTCGTTGAAACAGGTAGGGAGAAGCGGATGCAAGCGTCGCCAATTGAGCTAAAAAGAGCGGACTGTCCTCAAAAGAGGCGTAAAGGTGTGCGCGATTCGGAACCGCTGTCGCTAATTTTTCCAGTCCTGAAAGTCCAGCATCCGGATCAGGGCTTGAAGAAATCAGCCTGAGAAGGTTCGGCGCAATGCGTTTAAATCGAAGCGCAGTATCCGGCGGCATTCTCCCATATTCGTTGCCGGATATCGGCATCTTGAGATTGTGAATCGCTTCTTTAGTGTTGCGGAATCCTACTTCAGCTAATAAAGTATTGAGTCTGAATTGAGCTTCCGGCAAGTCTATGTTCTCAAGCAACTCAGTTAACTCTTCAAAAACGTCCGTATGAAGATATGACGAGAAATCATTCTCTTTCGTCTCATAGAACCTTTCGCTCAGGCGCACTCTCACGCGAAATCGCCTACGATTCAATTCAGATTCAAAACTCTCAAGAGTAGGATACCCCATTCTCCGGCTAAGAAGATAACGCTCTCTCAGATCATCGGGCGGGGGCATCGACTGAGTCTGAAACCCGTGCAAGAGCTGTAGTCTATGTTCGAGATTCCTCAGAAAAATATAGTCTTCGGACAGTTCCGTCTTCTCTGATTCCGATAGAATACTCTTCTCTCGAAGTTTCGCAAGACCTTCCAAAGTATTCTGCGTTCTTATTTTTGGATAAATACCGCCGTATTGAAGCTGAAGAAACTGAGTCAAGAACTCGATATCTCGAATTCCCCCAAAACCGGTTTTCACATTCGTCAGCGTTCCGCCTTCGAGTTCGCACTTCTTTTCAATACGTCGTTTGTTTTGTCTCAAGTCGTCCAAAAACTCCCCAGAGACATTTTTGCGAAAAACGAATGGTTCGAGTATGCCCATGAACTTCTCGCCTAGCTCCGCATCCCCTGCGATAACCCTTGCTTTGAGGAGAGCCTGCCGTTCCCAACTCTCCGCCCAGTTTTCATAGTAGTTGCGGTGACTCTCAAGTGAACGCGCCAGCGGACCAAAGCGCCCCTCCGGTCTGAGTCGCATATCCACTCGAAATACATGTCCGTCCGGACGATCCTCCCCAAGAATCTTGACTATCGCTTCCGAAAGTCGAGAAGTATAACGCAGTAGCTCTATACTTTTACCATCCGCCCGGATTAGTTCTTCCGGCAAGTTGTCTCCGAAAACGAACATCAGGTCGATATCGCTGCTGTAGTTAAGCTCCTGCCCTCCTAATTTCCCCATTCCGACGACGATAAACGGGATTGAATTCCGGTCTGCTTGAAGAGGTGATTCCGAAACAGCGATCTCAAGGGCTTTTTGAACGCAGACATCGGCAAGATTTGAAAATTCAAACGCTGTCGTCGGCATGTCTGCGTAACCGGAAATATCTCGAATTCCTATTCGCAACATCTCGCGCGCTTTCCATCGACGCAGAGCGTCGCGTTTGAGTTCAGGTCTGGAGCATACGTCGACGATAGAGTTCAACTGCGATCTCATATCGGATCGTTCCTTAGCTTCCCCTCGCAAACCGGGGTTGGTTATCAACTCAACGTATTCTGGGAAGCGAACGAGCAACTCAGCGAAATATTGACTGCATCCTGTGATTTGAAAGAAAAGTTCCAGAGCTAGAGGGTGATTTTGAAGGAATGAGAGATGGCTTATAGGATTTCCTAATGAGCCGAACCAGCGTGAAAAGCAACTTAGCGAGCGATCCGGATCGGGACTGCTCCCCAAAGCTGAGAGAATGAGCGGGATGAGCGGAGCGACATCATTATCGCTCACCCCATTCCCTGAGAGGTGCAAGATCAATTGACGCGCTCTGGACTCATCATGAATTCCCGCCGCCAAGAAATCATCGCTTGCGATT
>JAYVOT010000326.1:0-2017 GCA_043757795.1 Chthonomonadaceae bacterium
GAACAAATCGAAGCCAATATAGCTAAGTTGTTGAACTATCGATGGGCGGAAAATCACGGCATTCAGGAACTCTTCCAACCAGCTGCAGCGGCAATCTTCGAGCGTCAAGTCAATCAAATTTCGCTCGACAAAAAATTGGCGCAGTTTGAAGAAATCTGTAAAACGCTTGAACTTCCGAAAGAGGAACTTGAACGAAGAGCGAGTTCCCAAATAATCAAAATTGTTGAATATCCATACTATTTTCAGCGGCAATTCTATGGGAGCCTCTTAGCTCCTAAGAACAGACTCCTGGTCGCCTTCTTTGCTTCCTTGCCTTTCAGCGTCATCAAAGAGATGTTTTTGGGGTATGGCTCAGTCCGAATGAAGTGGAATGACCTTTCTCCCGAACAACGAGATTTGGCTTTTAAACTAGCCCAGCTTGCAGAGGGCGGATCATCAATCTCGGACGATCAGTGGTTGCGCCTCTTACAGATTACAGGAGTCGAAATATCCTCTGCTGGTTATGGTAACGATAACGTCTCAAACTTATTCATACGTCTTGGAAAACATGGCATAGGAATAAGAGGCTTGAGGTATTCCGGAACTCCAATTAGCGCTGAAGTAGTGCATTTTAATCCCTTTCTCGCACGAAATCTCTCCCAACGTAACTATGACCTTGTTGAGTTAAAAGACCCAATACTGGACAACATGAACTTTCCATCGAAGGACTACAAAGAGACTTACCCTTCAATCTGGTTAGATTCGTTTTTGCAACTGTCCAAAATGCTTCCGTACTCGCTCTTCTCGGACGCGATACCAAACCATTTCGCCGGCGAGTCGGATGAGCTATACGTCGACTCTCCCGAGACGCCCAACAATCCCGAGTCTATCACTTCCAAACGCAGGAGCGTAACTCAGGCGTTGAATCATTTTTGTCGAATCCATCGAAAGCTATGGTGGAGAAAGGGCGACGCAATTTTCTTTCAGTCTCGTAAATGGCCCTATGCAAGAGAGGAAAGATTTCCGTTGGGAGTTTATAGAGAACTTCAGGACACAGTTCGCACAAAAGGCTTTCTCGGCGTTCCGGAATTGGCGAAGCTCTCCAAACTCACTCGCAAGCAGTTGAGCGGGATTAGAGAATTCGCTCGAGAGAGGAGTTGCCGACTCACTGGAAATCGGGACGTTTTGGCGTTGGACGATGGCATTCAATACGACTATTTTTATCTTCAATTTTTTTCGAAATTGAGTGAAAAGCAGATGGGACAAGTCCTGACTCCTCAAGGGGTTTTACGGGAAGAGATGACGCAAACCCAGAAGGACGCTTTTATTGAAACTCTTGTGCAGACGGATTGGGGGGCGCAGAACGTTTTAGAGCTCAAAAAGTTTTCGATTCGACAAGAGGCGTACAAGAGCAAAAGAAAGGAGGACGTTAATATTTTATTGATTAAGTATTTACCGGAAAATGGCAAGAATTCCTTGTCTTTTAGGGAATGCACGGGAATAGTCTATTCGTCCTTAAAGAAGGACATTCATAGCTAGAAAGATTCGACATGAGAAAGTTAGAGAAATTAGAAGAAGTGCTTAGCGGAACTTCCAATCGACGAGGCTTCATTGGCTTTATCTTTCGCGGTTTCATCGGAATTGCAACTACGATAGCCGCCCTGTGCTCGGGATTGCCTGCCTTCGCTGAACCAGCTGCTTGCAACTATAATGGCGCACAAAGTCCGGGAGGAACCAACGATCAATGCAACGCAAGTGCGACTGCCTCCCAGTCTTATTGCACAAATCATCCCTCCTCCTGGGGATGCACGATCGGAAGCGATTCATTTAGAGCTTGCGACGCTAGCGATGGATGCTCTGGAACGGTTAGCGCTATCTCAAGCAGCAACTGCGGGGGCAGTACTACCTCGTCCGGTTATTGGGACTGTTGTTGCGAAGGGAAGACAATACGCTGCAGAGATTGCAACATAGGAAATAATATCCAATGCATTTGCCGAGCTTGGATTGGGACATGCGTACCGCAAACTCCAGGTTAAAT
>JAYVOT010000327.1:0-2016 GCA_043757795.1 Chthonomonadaceae bacterium
GGGATTTACGTGAAACTCCCAGCTAACCGGGCTTCAAAATCCTTAAGTTAACGCGTATGGGGGTTAGAGGTTAAAGAGTAGGGAGTAGGGGAGGCGAGAGCTTCAGAGCAATTTTCGATTTACCTTCAACAAAAGAGGATCGTTTTGAATAAAAAGGAAGCGCTGCTAACTGTGTCCTGGGTTCCGGGGAAAGTTCGACTGATAGATCAAACGGCGCTCCCTGAGACTTTGAAGTATGTTGAGCTCTCGGATTGGCGTGAAGTCGTCGAGGCGATTCGCACGATGGTCGTGCGAGGCGCGCCTGCTATCGGTTGCACTGCCGCTCTTGGAATGGCTCTTGGGGCGCGGGGAATCATCTCCGACGGCCGGGAGTCGTTCTTGAAGAGAATCGTCTCGATGGCGGACGCATTCAGAGCCTCTCGTCCCACTGCCGTCAACCTCTTTTGGGCGGTTGACAGAATGCTGGCGATCGCGGAGAACATGGAGGGGAATACGGTCGATGTCAAAGACGCGATGCTCAAAGGAGCGCTCCAAATGCTTGCGGAAGACATCGACATCAACCGCCGATTGGGTCGATTCGGAGCTGAGCGCGTCCCGGACTCGGCGAACATACTGACCCACTGCAACGCCGGCGCTCTGGCGACCGTAGGTTACGGGACCGCTCTGGGAGTGGTTCGAGCCGCTGTTGAAGACGGCAAGCGGATTCATGTCTACGCGGATGAAACTCGACCGCGCCTGCAGGGAATGAAATTGACCGCCTGGGAGTTGGCGCAAGACGGCATTCCGGTGACGGTGATAGCGGACAACATGGCGGCGAGCCTGATGCGTCAAGGCAAAATCGACCTTGTGATCGTAGGAGCGGACCGAATCGCTGCGAACGGCGACACCGCCAACAAAATCGGCACTTATGGCGTAGCGGTTCTTGCAAAGCATCACGGAATCCCGTTTTACGTCGCCGCCCCCTTCTCCACCATTGATATGAAACTGGCGAGCGGCGTGCAGATTCCTATCGAAGAGCGAGACTCCATAGAGATGACTCACGTCGATGGCGTGCGGATCGCGCCCGTAGGCGTGGAAGTTCTAAACCCCGCCTTCGACGTTACGCCTGCCGAACTGATCACCGGAATCATCACCGAACAGGGCGTAATCTCCGCTCCCTACGAGGCGAATCTCTCGCATTGGTTCGACATGGCTTCGTCGGAGATGATCGCAATCACTTGATGCTTGCAAATAACGACCTTTCGAAAAAGCGCGCTTCTTTGCGCGAGCGTCCATATGAAGACTAGACTCTCGTACATCGGGCGTCATTTGGAACGCAATGAGCCTGCCGCTTGAAACATCTCGCCTTTGGCTCCAACCTCATGCAATCGCTGACGACAAAACTGAAAGACAGAGCGAAGGAACTCGGCTTTGACCTCGTGGGAGTCGCCGGGGCGGAGCCTTCCGCTTTTGCGGAGGAGTATCGCGAGTGGATTTCGCAGGGGATGCACGGCGAGATGGGCTACCTGGAACGAAACCTGGAAATGCGCCTGGACTCGCGCGAACTGATGCCGGACGCTCGCTCCATCTTAGTGGTCGGCATGAACTACTATACTGCGGAGCGCGATGAAGACTCGCATGTCAATGCAAATTTACCGGCTGAATCCAATCCGGCTCCTCCGACCGCTTCAAAAGCCGTTTTCGCTCGATATGCTCGCGGAGACGACTACCATGAGGTGATGACAGCCAAACTTCGGCAACTTCTGGCCTACCTGAAGGAGGTTGTCGGGGAAGGTGCGGAGGGCAAAGTCTATGTCGATACCGGACCAATTTTGGAGCGGGAGGTGGCGAGACGCGCCGGAATCGGCTGGTTCGGCAAAAATACGATGCTCATCAACTCCTGGCGCGGCTCCTGGTTTCTACTGGGCGAGATCGTCACGAACGTCGTTCTGGAGGTAGACAACCCTGCAGTAGGCGGATGCGGGACCTGCACGAAATGTATGGACGCCTGCCCGACCGGAGCGATCATTGAACCTT
>JAYVOT010000328.1:0-7332 GCA_043757795.1 Chthonomonadaceae bacterium
CGAAATCATCGCAAACAAGTACCGAAAACAAGGCTTGGAAATATGACTCTGATAGATACCGGGCCTATCTTCTCAATTATCGACAGGAGGCAACCGGAACACAGTCGGATGATTGCATTATTTGCATCATTGAGTCGGGATCGTATTACTACCTGGCAGTGCATTACAGAAGCGATGCACTTACTTTATCGAACAGGCGGATACGCATTTCAGAATATACTCTGGCAATTTATTTTGACTGATACGATCAAGGTGCATTCTCATTCGTCCGAGGACGCCAGGAGAATGTCTGAATTGATGTATACATACGCGGATTCTCCAATGGATTTAGCAGATGCCTCTTTAGTGTCTGCCGCCGAAACTTTGGGAATACGCCGAATTCTCACACTCGATAGTCATTTTCACGCTTACCGGTTGGCAGATGGAACGATGCTGGAAATTGTAGGCTAGCACGTTTGCGTCCAGCCCTGCCCGAAAGGTCCGATTCGGTCGTCCATGCCGTTGTAGTTGCGCTGCATCGCCAGCCCCGCGCCCTTGCCCGGCGCGACCTGCACATCGGTAAACGACTTGAAGAGGTTACCGTTGCAGAGGTTCACGTCCTTCAGGCTCCGATGCCAGGGCAATGTTCCCGCAAAGTATTTGTTTCGGTAGGGACCGCGCCTCTTGTTCTGAAGCTCTTTGTCAGTCAGCGCTCGAACGTCCGGGCGATTCGCCTCCTTGAGCGTCTCCTCCTTCGCTCGCTTCGCATCCACTTTCTTCCACTGTGCGGGAGTCAGAGCCTGAGTCAGTCCGGTTTAAGTTCGGATCTGTAGTGCGGTTCCCGCGCCATATAACATTGAGCTTGATCTACATCTGCCCAAATAGTATCAAGTCGAAGGGATAGCCAACGATGTTCCAATTATACGCATGTGATATTCATGAGTAGGGTGACGACTCATGGCACTTGAACATGGCGCCATCACTTGAAATAAAAAATATCATTCCGTTTGTGTCACGTATACTCCATACATAATCTGAAGATGTATATTCGTATGGATAGACCTTAAGTACTACAGAACCTTCAAATTCCACAGACAACCCAAACCCTGGTTGAAGAATCTCGCATTTGAGAACTGACTTTCCTATAAGCTTTGAAGCTACATTTTCTAGATTGAATTCTGTCACCGATTCACAATACAATTCTCCTGCAATTTCTATTCGCCAATCAGCAAACCTGGTTTGTATCTCATATGGAGGTTCTGCTAAGTGTTTAAAATAAAATTTTCCTCTAATGTTTTGTCTTCGCTCAGGAGGAGGAATAATGTCGTTGCCAAATCCTATGAATAGTACGTTTGCATTCCCTAGCCAATATGATACGCAGATGCTAGGTGGATATGTATTTTTAAGAACTTCATTTATTTCTTGAAGGTTTATAGATGTATTGTAGTTAGTCATCTGATTCTTCACCTTTTATTTTTCTTGCAAGTTCTGCCATTTCCTCTATAGTCTATTCTGCGGTTAAACCTGCTTATATAGTGTACTCAGACTTGTGCATCCAACTGATTAGGGCATTTGGTCTTCTAATTTGCGTTGTAGGAGTAGTTCTCGGTTCCGGAGGCGGAGTCCTGCTTCTGGGTTCGGTACCCCATCGCGTCGAAACTGTAGCCCTGGGTCTGACCGTCGCCGTAGTTCACAGTCTTCAGCCGGTTGAGTTCGTCGTAGGAGTAGTTCTCAGTTCGGTTCGTGCCGTCGGAAGAAGTGATATTGTTGGTCAGCCTCATGCTCAAAAGGTCATACGTGTACAGATTCTGCACCTGCGTCGAAGCGACCCACTGACTGCTCGCATTCTTGTAGTTCCAGGTGTTCTGAGTCTTGAGCAGTCGGCGATGCTTGTCTGTGGAGTTCGAGAGTTGACCGATGTCGTTGACCGTCTCGCCGTAGCTGACGAGGTTCAACTGCGCGTCGAAGGTCTGGTTGAACTTCGCATCGACCATCGCTCCCTCGGCGTCGCAGATGTAGTCCACTCGTCGCCCATTGTCGTCGGTGATGCACTGAAGCGAGGGCATGGAGCTGTTGGGGTCTTCTTTGCCCTGAAGGGTGTAGTAGGTTCCTGTGCCGGACGGGCTGCTCAAGCCGCCGCCCTGAAGCTCGCCCCAGTATCCGTAAGTCCAGGTTCCGCCGCCGGGGAGCGTCATGGTCTTGCGATTGCCGGCGAGCGTGTAGGTGTAAGAGATCGTGCCGGTGACGGGATCGGTGACGGAACTCGCTCGCTTCTGTTCTCAGATATATAAAGTTTACATTTAAAACTGACGTCTATAAAAATGGGGGAGGAGGAGTGACTTGATTATTCAGACCTTTAGGTGTCAAGAAGTTAGGGGGGTTATTGGTTCTTTTAATACTAAAACCCCATAAAGTACCAGAAATAAGATTATCAGAATAATTAACAAAATGAAGCGTGTCGGAATAGGTTTATTCGTAATCAGTCGTTCTAGGAGCATCAACCCCATACCAAGCACTAATGTTATTCCTATCAATACTACGATGTAATCGCTCCTTATCCGAAAGTGGGTGCTAGGATTCCTCATGTGGTAATTGATAGTAGCTAGAGAGGTGATGGAAAGCACGAATACTAGCAAAAATATATAAATAGGCGGTTTTTTATTAGTCAGTTGCATTATCACATCACCTCCGTCATAACCGACGTCTATGGGGTATTAATCAAAAGAATTCCTATAAACTGCTCAATTTGCCAACCAGCTATCCTTTCGTAAAAGCTCCCGCCTTTCAGATCAATAACTGCACTATTAAGTTTACCTTCTTCTTTTTGTAACTTCTTTAATAAGTCACCTTCCGCGTCTGGCAAATTATAATTCTTTTCGATTTTTTTGCCTCCTTCTTCACCATGATGCAAACCTTCGACGAGTGCGAAGATCATAGCAATAACGCCAATTAAGCAACATACGCCTGCCCAAAAAGGTAAAGTTGCAGCTAGGCAAAATGCGAGAAGAAAGAAAATGCCTGCTATGACTACGTCCCATACCCAATTTTTACCATCCGAGTCCAGACAGTTAACTGGATTATTTTTGCAATAATTAAGCCAGTTATGTCCTTGAAGGTTTAAATCTTCGCTAGTAAATCTCCCCACCGCCGGATCGTAGTATCTAGCTCGCATATAGATTAGCCCGGTGTTGTCCTCGCTCGGATGCCCAAACTTACCCACAAACTTGTGACTCGATGTCCCTCCCGGGTTGTTGCCTCCTCGAACCAGTCCGTAGACATCATATTTGCGAGAAGAAGTCACACTGCCAGAAGTGTCGTCGCGACGATATTCCGGACCTCTCGCTCCCACCAGATACGTCGCGATATTGATCGAATTCCGGCGTTCCCGGATGAACATCGAGTTGTCAAGAACGAAGTCAGTTGATACTGTGTTAACAGTGCTTCGGCGTCTTAGTCCGTCGGAGCCATAAGTGAAACTGCTGTTATTCGAGCCATTGACGCAGGATACCATCCGGTTCTCGCTGTCCCAATTGTTAGTACGTCCGCCGCCAGTGATAGTGTTCCCATTGACATCGTTGACGTAGGAATTTCCGGCTCTTGAAAGCAGCATGTTCGCAGCGTTGTAGGAGTAGTTCTCGGTTCCTGAAGCGGAGTCCTGCTTCTGGGTCCGGTTCCCCATCGCATCGAAGCTGTAGCCCTGAGTCTGACCGTCGCCGTAGTTCACTGTTTTCAGCCGGTTGAGTTCGTCGTTAGTGTAGTTTTCAGTGCGGTTTGTGCCATCTGCAGGTTGTTAAATCACTTCGAAACCGCCAAAACGATGATTTGTTTTCTTAACTTGGCTACAACATAGGAATATTCACGATTTTAAAACTTTCCAGAAAAGTGGATTTTCTAAAATATAAATATCTTGGGGGATCGCCGTAAGACCAGTTTTCTATGTGATTGCGATTTAAAGCTTCACAAATTTCCTCATCCGATCCATGATCCTGTTCAAGAATTTTCCATACAAACTGCCATGGAATGACATCGGAGTTAAATTCATTTTGAGCGTCGAAAGGTCTAGCCATGTTGATAGCATTGTACCAGTCTTCATGGTTTGAAAAAACGTGAACTAAAATTAGCATTTTTTTGGCATAATTTGTTGTATTTTGGTCATTAATATTATTTATTAAGCATTTTCCATTTTTTATTGCTAGAAAGTAGTACGCACCATTCATGGCTATCGCATCAAGATTTCCAACCACTCTTTGGAGTAATTTTACTCTTGTAACGGCCGCTTATAGGGTACAAACACTCCCTTCCTGAAGACTGAATCTGCACGAGATTGGAGGATTGTTAGACACTCTAAACGTCTTTATAGTTCCAGGTGTTCTGTGTCTTGAGCAGTCGGCGATGCTTGTCTGTGGTGTTGGAGAGTTGACCGATGGCGTTCATCGTCTCGCCGTAGGAGATCAGGTTCAGTTGGACGTCGAAGCTCTGGTTGAACTTCACATCCACCATCGCTCCTTCGGCGTCGCAGATGTAATCCACTCGTCGTCCGTTGTTGTCGGTGAAGCTATGTAATAGTCTTGAAAATCATCGACATTGCCCAGTTTCAGGAGTGCAGTACATTTCTCTCCATTAGTGATAGTCTTGTCCTAATCTTTTGAATACAACGGAAACCAAATAAATGACTGTATAGTTACGAAAAATTCAATTGCCATTATCCAGAAAAAGTCGTTATCGCTTTTAGCCCCAAACCTAACGTAAAGAAATAGTAACAGAAAGTTTAAAACAAAATTAAGCAATAATATGCGGAATGCATTCTTCTTATTCATAGTTCCGAATATCGCTATGATGATGCCTAGAACTCTATTCATAATTGCTCCTGAAGTAATTGCAAAAGTATATACCGGACGTGATTGGAATGATTTTAATTACTGATAAATCTCACTAACTACTCAATTTACAACCATTTTTTCGACACTTGCAATTACCCTTCCTTTTCTTAAGTTTTATCCTCCGGGTGGTATTATTGTTTCGCTCTGATCTATTTCTTGAACAACTAATTCCGCATAACAAGCCGACTGTGACTCTACTTGAGATGCTGCTACCTTTCGTAATGCCATTTGCTCCTGTTCATACGTCGGAATCATCGACTTTCTGTATTAATTTTAGATATTGCAAAATGCCTTTTAATGCACCTGCTACTTGAGATATTGGCTGGCACACTGCTTGCCTTGATCGTCTGTGATGCTGGCAAGAGGTCTCGCCGTGCTGCCGGGATCGTCCTTTGGCATCATGGCGTAGTTTTGGTCGTCGAGGTAAGCGTAAGTCCAGGTTCCGCCGCCGGGGAGCGTCATGGTCTTGCGATTGCCGGCGAGCGTGTAAGTGTAAGAGATCGTGCCCGTGACGGGGTCGGTCGCCGAAAGAACTCGCTCGCTATCGGTCTCATAGTTCATACTCGTCACGCCGCGATTGTCCGTTACGCTCTCGGTTCTGCCGTTGGCTCCGTATGCATAGGAGACTGTCTCGGCGGGCGTGTTCGTTGTGGCGGCGAAAACGGCGGAGGTCGGCTGACCAAGGAGGTTGTAAGATAAATTGCTAACTCGTCCCATCGGGTCTGTGGACTGAAGAACTTTGCCGCCTATATCGTAGGACATCGTCGTGGTTCGTGCCAGATGAATTATTTCTAGACGCATAGAATGACTCAATGATAAATGCAGTTAAACAATCACTGCAATTATTTTTCATCATGCGATTTTGATCTAAAAATATGGACGAACATAACGAGAATCGTCACACAGTACGATAGAATAAGAAATGCTCTACCGAATTCGAATACTGACGTACTTTGAAACAAAAAGCCAATAGAAGTTGTAAATAGCCCAAAAGCCATCATGTAGATTGGAATGATAAAGATTTTACTTCTTTGAAACTTACAAAATATCCCGGCGATTACGATCAATAGAACACTACCAATCAATCCAACAATGGATAAAATCATATGCATCCCAGTCTCCTAGTTCACTATATCAGCCCCAATTCCAAATACAAATCCTAATTCTGTGATTGACATGGCAGTAATTGCAGCAACTGCAACTCTAGCGCAGGTGAGTTGCCCTGCCTTGCCAGCTACTACTATTCCCTATGTGTCATACTCTTGAATGTAGACTATAGTATTCCGGTGCAACAAACTCTCCAGAGCAGCGGACGCTATCACCGTATCGCCAGCAAAAACAACCGCCCAGTCACCGAAATCTTTGTTCAAAATTATAATCACATGTTGGTTGCGATCATATTGTTGGCAGATCGTCTAGAAGAACAGGGCTACGTGGGTCTTATCCAAAGAGTGATAACCTACCTCGTCGATGGCGAGAACTTTCGGGCGAACTAGCTTATGCAACTCCCAGTCCAGTCGGTTCGACGCAAGAGCCAATGAAAGAAGACGAGACATCTCCACGATGATGGTGAAGTACGCCCGGTGTCCCTTCTCGCAAGCGAGAATGCCTGGAGTGATCGCAAGGTGCGTTTTTCCCATAGACAGAACGCAGAAGCGATCAAAATAACAGTGAGGCGTGCACCAATCCACCCTTGAAATTCGGCGCTTGAGCAAACGGCAACCTTTTCCGACGTTTCATGGATGTATTATCCTTCAATTCGAGCTCAAAGCTGGATTTCCCGACTATTTTTGCGATAAACTCTCAGACTTCAAGATGTCTCGCACAGATTCCAAGTTTCGACTCGTTTCAATATAGTTCGGGTGCTCAGCTCCAAAAGTTTTGAGGTAGATTTTCGTTGCCCGAGCATAAAGCGATTCAGCTTCTTTGTTTCTTCCCTGATTGAAATAGAGGCTCCCGAGATTGTTGAGGCTGTTCGCCGTTTCGGGATGGTCAGCGCCCAATTTAGATTCGCGAATTGCCAACGCTCTTTTGTAGAGCGGTTCCGCCTCCGCATAGCGCCCCTGCTCTACGTATACTGCTCCAAGATTGTTCAAACTGGTTGCGGTATAAGGGTGATTCGCGCCAAATTGCGACTCGCGAATCGCGAGAGCGCGCCTGTGCAGCGGCTCCGCTTCCGAGTATCGCCCCTGTGAGAAATACATTGCCGCCAGATTATTGAGACTGTCCGCAGTTTCGGGATGGTCGCTTCCAAGACGCGACTCTTTGATTTGCAACGCTCTGAGATGAAGCGGCTCCGATTCCGAAAACTTTCCTAGTATGTGATAAAGCCCGGCAAGATTATTAAGACTGCTTGCCGTCTCCGGGTCTTCCGCCCCTAACTTCGCTTCGCGAATATTCAACACTCGCAAATAGAGCGGTTCCGCTTCAGAGTATCTCCCTAAATCATAATCCAACTCCGCAAGATTGTTGA
>JAYVOT010000329.1:0-2012 GCA_043757795.1 Chthonomonadaceae bacterium
GGAATATCTTCCATGCGTTCGACTCTTTGCGGCGCAGGTTGAAAAGCAGTCGCGCCTCCGGAGGTAAGCGGGGTGGCCTTATAGTCTCCGTTCTCGAGAGCCATCGCTAAGCCTGTTCCTCCCGTCGCAATGTCGATTTGTCTGCGGCAACGATCCGTTTGCGTTTTGGAGAGATCCAAAATCGCTTCCACTCGTTCCAGCTCTTCGGGCGTACGAGCGGTTTTCGCCACTGCTGAAGCCTGATCCAGAAGCTCGGCCGCCTCCTTGCGGGCGCGTTTGGCATCGAGTGCGCTTTGCGAGTCGGGGAGTAGGTCAAGGTAAGCGTCGGAGTAAACTATGCCCTCCAAAACCTCGCCCCGACGCAATTTCACTCGTTCGTATGCAACCTGCATTCTCTTCCGTTTTGCGCCTAGAGACTTGAAAAACCATACAAGTCCTCCTCCGATCGCGATCACGGGAACCGCCATGACTGCAAGCCCTAAAGCGATTAATCCGGCGTCATCCTGCTTTGAAACTTGGTTTGGAGAGGCGTTTGGAGTGTCGTTGGGAGAGGAAGCTTCGGCGCTGTTTTGCACGGATTGTTCCAGTTCCTCCACGGTTTGTCGGATTCCGGCAACAGGATCGCGTTGGATTTCCCCGATGTGATTTTTCAGTATCTCATCCGATTTTCGAACGGGCAAAGAGTCTGTCGCAACGGACGCCCCATTCTTCGTTACGAGGATGAGGGTTCCCTGTTTCAATCCAAGGTAGTCGTGAAGCGCTTTGGCGTAGGCTCCCCTCGTTCCGTAGACTTTGCCGCTTCCAGGAAGCGTGTTTAGAACAGCTAGTTTGAGCGGACGCTCCGGTTTGGCGGAGGACGTTAATTTCAGGAGCGCGTCTTGGCTGACCTGAGCGCGGAGAGTCTTGCCGACATAAACATCGCTCTTTGAGAGCGCTTGCGCCAACGGGTCCTGTGTCGCGAATGGGCTTTGCGCGCGTACAACTCCATTAGTGAGCCAGAAAACCGCTATGCCGAAGAGTATTAAAACTCGGCATGTTTGTCTGTAGCTAAAAAAAACGTTCGGATTATTCATAATACCGATTCTACCTTATTGAGTAGGGTCAAGTTACAGGGCGTTTGCGCTATTTGTATGGATACCTGTTTTTCTGGTTATGAGGCGCGGTAATCAGAACGGCAAGTAAGAAAACGAGGGACAAAAAAGCCCTGCTAAAATCGCGATTTAGGCTGGCAGTCCGATGAAAGCGAACCTGACAAAACAGTATTTTTTGATCTTATGAAGTAGCTATCGGTTCTGAAACTCCTAAATACATTGATACATCCAAATTATGCTGCTCCATGATTTTTTCTTCAATCTCTACAATGATTTCATAGAAGAGCGATCTGCGTTTTGGCCAGGGATTTGGAACAATAGGGACTTTCCACCAATATTTTCCACGCATGTCTGTTGCGTGTATGTGATCGACATCGATCTCGATTTTCATGTCCATCAACTCAGGAGCCTCATTCAGCAATTCACTTACGATACGCGCTATTTCTTCGATCTGATTCTTATCCTTCATCTTCAATCTCCAGTATTCTCAGAACTGTCATGGCGCCATGAAGACACTCTATCGACGTATGTTTGTCAACTGTGATTCCAACCCTATAGTCGGCATCCTCGCGATTTTTCCGCAAAAATTTCAGCAGACCTACGACTCTTTTCCGGTCTTCTCTGGATAAGTTCCCGTTGTTCAATACCAGATCCGGTAGTTGGTCGTGCGTCGGATTGTTCCATTCCGGCGGGAAAATGACTGCATCCCCATGCTCTACACAGATAGCTGTCGCTGCCTGATAGGCGGAATAGTACGACCTGTTGGCAGTATCCCGAAGACATTCTTCCCGGTAGAGAACCTTTGCCGCATACAGGGATGACAACGCTCTTGACTTCCAATGTGCAGGAGTATACATGATGAAATATTATACCAGAAACGCCATATGCCTCAAAACCCCCTGCCTCAAGATCGAGACAGGG
>JAYVOT010000330.1:0-2012 GCA_043757795.1 Chthonomonadaceae bacterium
TTGTCCGAAGAAGTAGACTCCCACGTGCCTTAGAATCAACTTTTCATTAGGATAAAGTTCCGCTTGTCGGATACGAAACTCGTAGTGATGAAAATGTTCATTGCACGCCGTTGCAAGACAGTTATCAACCAGAAAATAGCCGTCCGTCGTCCCTGCAATAGCGTTCGACCAGATATAAACAGGGTCTACGACTCGGTTTCTTAAAAGTTCAGGGGTCAATATTCCTCGCGGATTGTCAAGCCTGAAGGCGTTTCTATCCGGAAAAACATGAATTGCATCCGCATACGAAGTCGCTCCTTTCGTGTCGAGTTTCGCATTGCCGCTGAATACAAGCTCATGTTTCGTATTTCCTGTCAAGAGGTCGGCGCTGACGACGACATTTGAGAACGTGACTTTGACATTTTCGGATCGTATATTCCCTCCGGGCAGAAACTCCGTGTGGTCGCCTGCCACATCAAAAAAATTGGTGTCGAGCGGAGCGGAGTCGGGACGCGTCGCCCCGGAAGACGGATTTGTTTTAGGAGGCGAAGCGGGATCAGTCGCGACGGGAGCTTGATCGGTCGTCGTCTTTGCAGAGTTTTTTTCTTTTGGCAGGATCGTTGGCACAGGGGCAGGCGGCTGCTTCCCGCTTGAAGAATCGGAACTCTTAGCAATGCTAAAAACAGGATTGAGATTTATAGAAAAACTTGGTTCGACATTGGCAATCGTTTTTTCGTCTTTACAACCCAAAACGAAACCGGCATCTTTCAAAACTTGCGACGTTTGAGGCCCTTGAGCGGAACAAGTTGAAGCTACGCTACACGTCATCGAGAACGCGAGCGAGAAAATCTGCGCCAAACCGTGGGCTGAGGGGGGGCGGCAACTGTTGAAAGGTTTTCTCTTCATGCCAGAGAATTATAGCATATCAAGGTACGCTTTGATCTCATAACGAATTTGTACGCATTTCTATTGGTCGCAATTTGACACTAGTATCTCAAACTGGGTATTATTCTCGCAATATGAACGCTCTTCCTTCATCGCCATTATATAAAATCTCATCATTCGAGGGTCCCCTCGATCTGCTCCTTCATCTCATTAGAGCCAATCAAGTGGATATTTCAGACATTCCGATAGTGGAGATCACCCGGCAGTATTTGCAGTATTCCTCTCTTTTTGAAACGCTCGATCTTGCTATCGCCGGCGAATACGTCCTCATGGCCGCCACTCTTATCGAAATCAAATCCAGGCTTTTGTTGCCAAAAATGCAGGTAACGCACGGAGAAGAATCGGAAGAAGACCCTCGTGCGGAACTAGCGGCGCGACTGCGAGAGTACGAGCAGTATCAGGGAACGGTTGAAACGTTTCGTCAGTGGGAAGAGATGCGGCGTTTGCTCTATTTCCGAGGCGCGTTGGAAAATGCGGACGATTATATATTGCCGATAGCCGCCGGAGAAGCGTCCCCTATCCAGTTATATCAAGCATTGCATCGCGTCTTGATGAACGCTGGCGTCGCAGACGAAAGCGTGACTGCTGTCACCCCCAAACGCAGGCTAAGCTTGCGTATGAAGATGGCGGAGATTGTTCGTAAGCTGAACGCAGCTTATCCGGAGAGCATGAATTTTGAGAACCTTTTTGAACTTCCTTGCCCGAAATATGACATCGTTCTTACCTTCCTTGCGACTCTGGAATTGCTCCGACTATTTAGAGTGAAGGTGACTCAAGAGAGTCCGTTGGAAGAGATTCTTATGATGATCGTGAAACAAGAAAATAACGTCAAAAACGAAGTTGGGATTGCAGTGGATGCGGTTGCCTGAGCGCAAAATTGCATCGACTGGAACAAGCGAAGAGGGATAATAGATTGATCTTGGAAGAGGTAATGGAAAGCGTAGACAGACATAAAATTCTCATCGAAGAAGGCTTGCCGGAACTGGACTTCAAGCTAGCCGATGGCAGATCGTTGTCGGAACTCGAGGCTGAGTTGGAATGCCTGCTTTTCGTCGCGGGAGAGCCTGTCGGCATAACGGAGATGGCGC
>JAYVOT010000331.1:0-7321 GCA_043757795.1 Chthonomonadaceae bacterium
GCTCGCATTTGACAAAGGAGGGCGCAGTCAGCCCATTTGTCGTCGTCGGTTCTACTGCGACATGTGCTGAGATGACTCTTCCATTCGTCGAAATCGCTGCGACTATGGTCAGGGGATAGCGGGGGTTTGAGCTTGCCGCATTCTCCTGAACGATCAGAGCGGGGCGTCGACCGGCTTGCTCCGAACCTCGAGAGGGGTTCCAGTCCAACCAGTAAATTTCTCCCCTTTGCACTCTCTCGAACTGTTCTGCGTCATCGGAGATCGTCATGCAACATCACCTCCGCCTGAGCATGGATAGCGTACTCGGAATCGCACATTTCCGCATCTTTTCCGAGTTCCGCGTATTCGTCGAACCGGACCCTCTCCTCAGCAATGCGCACTACGCTCTCCAGGTTCTCGACCAGAAACGAATTCAAACTCAGACGATGCTTTTGTGCAATATCGAGAGTCGCTTGATACAACTCTGGGCTGAGTCTTAGCGTGAATGTTTTAGTAGGGATGCTCATCGTGTTCGCTCCAGATTTAGACTACAATTATGATACCATGAACCGATTCAAATATCAGTCAGGATTTTGACGCTTTGACATCTGAAACGAGGGGCGAGATTCTAAATCATCTAAAATTCGAAAAACCTTCTCCTAAAAATATTTATGAAAATAGTTGAAACTTCTGAAACGTTTTGCTCGGACGCTCCTTATTGTTAGTGTAATTGGTTTGAGTAATTCGTTTAGTACTTTTTTTCGGTAAAAACATATTCATGTTCAACACTCTTTGACATCAACCGCCTCTGCTGGTAGGCTGTTGTTGCAACACAAATTTCCCAGGAGGATGCCTGATGTCTAACATTGTCTACCTGCGGCGAGAAAGTGAGAATACTTACTACACAACAGTATCTTAAAACTTCGTCGTTTTGGAAATGCGCCCTATGTCCAAGCGCGTGGATCGACAACTTGAACTATAGCATTCAGCGTGTTCACACAGGAGAAAATCAATATGAAGTTTACGTACGTTGCTATAGGCGCTCTCGTAGCTCTTATTCCGATGGCGTCATTCGCGCTTATTGGACTCGAAGTCGTAATGATATACCAGATAGCAAAGTCCCGTGATGCCGTTTCTGTAAGTGACTTGGCTTGGTTTTGTGCAAGAATAATCGCTATGAGCTTTTTTCTCAAGATTTTGGTAGCTTGGTTGCACTTCATTCCTGTGGTTGGTCAAATAGCTAATTCGCTTGTGGCCGCTGGGTTCATCTACTTTGTGTATAACGTCGCCGAATTTCACTATGATTCTATCAGTCGGAATCGATCATGATGTGCCCCGAAACTAGGTAGCGTGAGTTCAGGTTAATTTTCAACTTTCAAATTGGGATTTGGCACTATTGATGGCTTATCAGGTAGTAGATAGCGCCACGAACCTGACCGAGAACTATGTTTGGAACGCCGCCGGCACGCTCACGAGCTATCCCGGTCCCGGCTACACCCGGTTGCTGGAGTACGACGAGAAGGGCAGACTCGTCCGGATCAAGCGCAACACCGGCGGCACGATCGCAACCGCTTACGAGTACGGATAGGGCTATGACGGGGGAAGACGCTGGCGGAAAGACTACCTCCAGAACGATATGATATTTTCAATATCCAATGTTCCCCAAGTTCGTTTTAATCCTTCTGTAGCAGTTTGTAAAAAAACAGACTAAAAATAGAACTCTTCTACAGACTTTTCTATGTGTCTGATGGAATGTTCTCTTTTTAGTCCGTATAGGAAAGAATTGAAAAGCGACGAAATAGCGGTTGCAGGTCATTCAGGACTTCACTAAAGTTTCCGCGCTTACTGAAATTCACTTCTTAACTCCATCCTCTCCATCTTTGTGCGGCAAATCCTTCCCGCAAATCGGGCAGAACCCCCATTCGATACCGCTCGCGGGCCGTTTAGCGCCGTCGAAAGGACAGAACTTCCAATCGCTCAAGAAGTCTCGTTTGCAATCCGGGCACTTAGGGCTCTGTTTTTGTGAGACGATTGTCAACTGCTTCCGGCAATGCGGACAAGTGAATGTGGAGCGTGTCTCCTGAGTGGAGAGGCTGTATGTCAGGGCATTGCTAAATCGGGGATCGGAATTCTGGAAAATCTTGCTGATTACAGGGACTCCCGAAAACAATGTATGTCCTTCTATATCGGTCTTAGCGCTAAATGAGTTTTTGCTCGAATTTGAAGATTCCGCTTTGTCGTGTGCAGTATCAAATGCAAAGGTTTGAATTACCTGATTAGGTGTTGCATTCCATCTATCCTTCAAATTTCCATATTGGGTGTTCGGCCAGGGAAAAGGTTCACCTGATTTCTTTCCTAAACGGTACTTCGTTTTCAAGGTTTTAGAGTCTCCCATAACCTCTGAAGTCGTTTCCCAATTCAATCCGGTTTGATCCGAAATCGCACTCATCGCCGTCGAAAGGCGAATTTTTTTCGCTTTCAGGCTAACTCGAACTTCCTGGTCGACGTCCGCTTGAATTCCTATATCCCGGCTCGCCTTTTGGGTCAACTTCTTTAGAGCCTCTTTCAGAGGCGTATTGTTGAAGTCAACATCAAGATAAATCTGCGAAGTCTCGTTTGATGCGCGTAAAAAGTTCACGCTCATACTGGGCAGAGCATTATTGCTCGGAATGTATTGGAAGTCAGGAAGTTGATAGATGCGGTACTGCATATTATTTTGGATTGAAGATCCGTTGAGCTTGCCGTCACCATAGAGTTTTCGTAGAGTAGTCGTTTTTTCGTCTATTTTGCCCTGTTTGTCCTTTGCATCTCCCGTGATTTTTACATTCACTCTGACGTTCTTCACCGCCTCGGCATTGTCTGCGCCGGTTTTCTTTTGCACCGCTGCGTCGCTCTGTCCCACTACTTCTACTATCGTCTCTTCTTGTTTCTCTTGCGCCATTACGACTGAGGTCAAAGAAAGCAAACTCAGCGCGGCAAATAATGATTTCATTACGGATTCTCCTCTTTGTAGTTCAAGGTTGAGACGAAAAGCGCGCTCGTCTCTTCCGTGGTTGTGATGGTGTCTCCCGGATTGAGAGGGAGGTCTATGAGTGCAGGCGTAAGAGTAAAAGTTCCGTCTATACGATCCTGTTCATCCTGTGTGGCAACAAGCGCAGTTGCAATAATTCCGGAATAGTTTTGCTCGATTGTTTCCGTTTTCCACATCGCCGCATACGTCTTCACTGGAATTTTTGCATCGCCAAATTTAGAGTTTGATGAATGTCCGCTTACGTAGACGCTTGGTCTTCTTTTGGAGCTATGTCCATGCGAACTTGTGAACGAAGTTTTTACTGCATCCGAGTCGGAATTTGGCTTCACCGCAATATTATTGAACGATAGACTATCGAGCATTGAATATTGACGATCTACGTCGCGCTCGGAAATGACGGATACCTCTCTGTGATTGTTTACCGATTCAATATTTTTCGCGGGAAAGGAGATCGTCGGCGCTTCTCGAAAGTATGCAAGACGTATTGCACAGAGAGCAACCCCTGCAACTCCGACGAACACGAGCGTAAGGATCGGCTTGTTTTTGCGTTTGCGGCTCGCAAGCGCCTCCGAAATCAACCCCAGAGGCATAACGTCGCTTGGTTCAAACTCAGAGGAAAGATCAAGAAGTTTTTCCACTGAGTCGTTTGCGACCATTCGATTTAGTTTGTCCGATTTCTCAAATTCAGTCATGCCTCACACTCTTTCGATCGAGGTTTAAGAGCTTCAGCATCGTCGCATGCTGTAGATTCGAGATCGAAGTCGCTCAATTTCTTTGCTAGAATCTTTCGACCTGCATGTATTCGACTTCTTATAGTGCTTTCCGCTGTCAATTCCAGCCGAGCGATCTCTGCGAAAGTGAATCCTTCAAAGTAGTGCAACCAGATTGGAATACGTTGAGCGGATGCGAGTTTCGCGACCTCTCTGCGAACTCTGCGTTGCAATTCAATCAGTTCATAGCGGCTTTCAATCACGTTTTCAAGAGATCCTGCAGGCTCCCAGTCTTCCGGGAATGAGATCACCCTGCGTCTCCAAGCCGATTTTTGATAGTCGTGAACGACGTTGATTGCGATTCTGGAGAGCCAGGAGGCGAAAGACGCCTCCCGACGATAACTCTTCAACGCTCCATAGGCACGTATAACGGATTCTTGTACTAAGTCTTCCCGATCCGAACTTCTCGAAACAGACGAAACTATCCTCCAGAGCCTCGCTCTGTGCCGTTCGCACAACGTCGCAAAGGCTCGTTCATCCTGTTGCAAGGCGCGTTCAAGCAAGTCCGTCTCTTCGGTCATTCGTTCCTGTCGATCAGTAGATTCTGAAGGTGAATTGTTTCCCAGTCAAAGCTTTCCATCTTGCTTTTTGATCCGCAGTGAGAACTTGATAAGCGGAGTTTCCCATTCGCTTCCGGAAACTTTCGATTTCTCTTTCAGTTCTATCCGCCCAGATATTCCAATCTTGAGGCGTTCTGGAAACTGTCGCTTGTGAAGATCGAGAGACGGTCGTTCCCTGTCGGGCGCTTGCCGTATTCTGATCAACTCGTAGGGATCTTGCCGCTTTTCGTTTGTATGCGGCATAGAGGGCGTCGATTTTTTGCTTTTTTTCCGGCGAAACTCCGACTCGGTTTGCAACGCTCTGATCGGTAATTGCGACTGGACCCCGCCATATTAAATCGAGTTCATTCAAGCGCGAAATTTGCTTTGCCGTCAGTATCGACTTTAGTTTCGACATAAGGTTGAGGTCGTTGTTGGCTTCAATCGAATTTCTTTCCAGCGCCAACTCTCTCATCTGAGAGTCGAGATTCGCATTGGAATCGTTGTTACTCTCTTGCACCAACTGTGAGAGCGAGTTCGAATTTTGCGTCAATTTGGCGAATAGCGCAGTTCTCGCGACATTTTGCATCGAATTGAGAGCTTGGCGTTGCGATGAGCTGAGTAGAATATGCGCCTGCACATCGTCCCTGTTCACCAAATAAGTGACATAGTTTCTAGCCGGATTAATGACTTTTGGCGAAACTCGTTCAATAACGGGTTCGACAGGAGCGTTTTGCGACGGGTAGAGCGGCGGGAAAATAAAGGCGTTATATCCCCCATAAGGCGCGTACAATCCCGGCTCTCCGTTGAAATCGTTTATATTCAGGATGACGCCGCCAACCAGAACATTGCCGTCCGCCGATACGTTTCCATACCGGTCTACGTTCACAACCCCCTGTGCATTTAGCGGGGCTGAAAAAGTAGCATTTCCTAACAGGGCGGCGCAAATCGCTATTGCGATTGAAATTCGAGCGTTCATATGTTTCTCCCATGACTGAAAGTCATGCGTTCCGTCGCTTCCAGGCGAGCGGCTTGCATAGTTAGACGAGGAACCGGAAATGATCCGCGAAGTCTATTGGGTTAAGTTTGAAATAACGGTTTTTCGGTTCTAATCTTAACTACGCATTCACTCTTCTTTTGTTCGGGTATATTGTAGCGGAGGGTGAGCCATGGAAGCGGAATCTCTTTGTGTCAATGGAAATGCACTTCTATTTTGTCCAACGAATCTGGAATTCCTCAAATTCAGAAATGCTGCGAATTTTAGACAGGTTGGAGAGGTTGACAGGACGAAACGTAAAGAGCGTTTCACTTTCATCCTCTTCATTCTGTCTAAAAACTCTCTTCCTTACTAACGTAGGATTCAAACTGTGATGCTTGATTCAAGAAAGGAATCCGGGTTGTACAGCGCGAAGCATGAGGGTGAATTACAAGTGATTGGAGCAGAGTTTGGAGCGAAAGAGGAGTTTGTGAGATCGGGCAGGCGATAAGCAAAAACAGAACCATTTCTCAATGACGATGGAAAACGCGATGAGTTTCATTGGAGCAGAATATCTTAGTCCCAGGCAGTTGTATGCGGCGCTTAGAAATTATAGCGATACTTTGATAGCGAAACTGCGGCGCCTGGAATCTTTTGAATCACAGGCTTCCGAATCAGCAAAAACGATCCTGATTAAGGCCCTGTTTGTGGAAATCTTCCTCCTGCACCCCAAATTGAAGGTTCGGGAAGAGGGAGTGTTGAATACAGACTCGACGACGTGAGTGGCGAATTACGTCATCGCGTCAAAACGCGCCTATCTTGCGTCGCCATTGCTTTACGTCGCAGAAGCCAAAAAACATGATTTTGCGAGGAGGCGTACACAGTGTTTGGCTGAGTTGGCTGCATGTCGTTGGAGCAACGAACAACGCGGAAAGTCTTTAGATGTGTACGGCCTTGTTAGCAACGGGCAAGCATCGCAATTTTATAAATGGACTGTTATGCGAGAAGTATTCGAAACCGGCGTTCACGGAATCGAAGACATGCCCGCTGCATTGGGAGTTTTGTATTACGTTTGCAGCGAGTGCGCCAAAAAAGCGCCCTCGGAAGCGATGCCTGACAGCACGAGGAGGGGCGAAATGCGCATAGACTTGAAGAATGACAGGGCGAAGCCTGAAAGCCCAGTATTGGAGGGGATAAAGCGTCGAATCCCAAACCTCAAAGGCTCGACAGCAGACGATGTCTCGAAGATAGTTGCAGACAGCGCCAATACTTACAATCGCACGCCGCAGGCGGACCTGGGTGGCCTCTCGCCCGAACAGGCGCATGCTCTGACTAAGCCCGGCTGGATGGATGAGGCGGTTGTATTGAATGATGAACTGTCGCTGGAAGATTTGGAGAACGCTCCGCTCTTTCAAAACGCTCGTCGAACGCTTCTTGCAATTGACGATCTCGAGAGCGTCAAAGCGACGACGAAAGGCTCATTCAATCGTCAATTCGCATTGCGGATGTTCGAAGAATTTTCGATGACGAAGGAGCAAAGAGAAGCTACGCTTCGCCACAACAAGATTATCAATCAGGAAGATGTCCCGATGTTGTTGTTGGTGAGACATCTCCTGCACATAACCGAACTTATAAGGTTGGAGAAAGGCGCGTTTCGATTGGCTCCGCAAACCGGTTCGCTCCTTGCCGACGACTCGGAAGGAGTTTTGTACGCTCTCCTTTTTCGCGCGCTCTTCCTGCAAATCAACCTGGATGCTTTCGACAGACTGCCGCAAGCGCCTCAAGTTCAGAGCACGATCGGTTTCAGCATCTATCAGCTCAGTAAAATTTCAGAGAACTGGGTCAATATTAAAGACATTGTAGAATCGCTTTTCTTCGTAGAGTTGCTTAAAACGTTTGTTGTGGAAAAGTACTCCCGCCAGCCCGCGATCACTTATGCTGAAATGAGAGTTATAAGACCATTCTGCAAATTTGGACTAATCGAAATAAACACGAAAAACATCTGGAGGGAGATCGCACAGATTCG
>JAYVOT010000332.1:0-2010 GCA_043757795.1 Chthonomonadaceae bacterium
CAAAATGACTTTTTTCGAGAGTTGAATATCCCCGGCATGTTTGCGCTTTTGAATCCCAGGAATAATTTCCCGGTCTATGCGGCGCTTCGCGCCGTATGTACTTCGGACATGAGACGGACTGGCCCGCCCGTAGGACTGCCAGTCCTGTGCCAGTTTGCAGGGGCGTAGCTTGTTGAGCATAGTCCGGACTTGAGTCTCGTGTGCGAAGCACACCCGGCGGAACGCCACCTAGACCGTGACTTTAGTCATGGAACTCCAGTCATGGCGCTCTATCGTTTGCGTAACATGAGTTATTAAGTTAACGGCATTCTTCTCACGGCTCCTCAACTGCATTTTCAACGTTTACGGCGCGCAGAAGGCTAGAAGTTTCCTCGTCCAACACGCCCTGCGCCGGGCGCAAAAGCTGATCCGGACAGTCGTTTTGAACGGAAGGGCGGAGTAAAAATGCACTGGTTTTCAACCGCTCGACTCGTTCTTGAAGAGCAGGCAGACATTCGCGCGCGGCGTTTCGAACCTGCTCTTCACGCGGTGAATCGCCTTGAGGCTCATCGATTTTCGTGACTAGTTTTAGCGCTTCCTCATCTCCGATTTGACTGCATGAATGCAGAATTGCGATCAGAAACTCAGTTTGAGTGAAGAATTCGGGTACTCGAAGCGCCTCGTAGAGTCTTTTTCGACTTCGACGCGTCAACCTTGAACTTTCCGACTCTTGCAACAAGGGCAAATTTCGACATAAAATGCTCTGTTTTATCTCGCACGCCATTCCAGGCGACGCATCGTAATTATCGAGCATAGCATTCACAAGCGCCGGTCGATCCGAACAAAGCTCGTGAACTTCGTACTCTTCACGAGACAAAACGGTTAATTTCGCAAAAGAGACTACAGCTGCCACAGTAGCTAATACTAAAATCAAGCCGCCAATTAGTTCGTACCCACTCGAAATAAAAATTGAAACAATAAATATTGGCATTATGATCGATATTCCCAGTAAGGTTCTCAGCGCCGTTCGGCGTTCTCTGATAGCTTCATCCAGTTGAACAAGATCCCACTCAACTAATTCTTTCTCCTCAGTCATATGCCGCCTCTTGTATACTTCTCCCGATTAATTAAAATTCATCTCGATGATCACTGAGTTTTACCCGGAAAGTTGAATTTTCTCAACCATCAGTAGCCGAATAGTTTTCGTATGATCCCGAAAACCGCGATGTAAGCGTTGCCCCAGGCATCCGGTCGCAGGAAGGATGTAGGAAGCTTTGGGTCGCCAATGAAAGGTCGAAGGGTCCAGCTCAATTGTACGGCAATGAAAACATATGTGAGAAGCCACAACTTGAGCATCGGACGATGACGATCATCCTTTGCAGTCAGACGCTTATACAACCGCCTTAGCATCATTTGTCCGCCAAATGCGGAAATTCCAAAAAGAGCGGCATTGAAGAGAATTGTCGGGACATGCCCGTTGACGCTGAAGTTCCAGAGGATCACATAGGGGGAGAGGGAAGCCAGCAAAACCATTTGACCTGCTTGCGCGGCAAGCAACGAGCGCAATACCTCTTTGAAATCGTCTCGAAGACCATTAAGACTGTTGAAGATGAAGAAGCTGGGTAAGCTGAGGCAGAAAGTAATGATGAGCAGCAGGGGAACCTTAATCGCTGAAAAGAGCGACTGCAGAATTCGAACTCCGCCGACTGAACCGTACCCTCCCATGCATGCGCCATAGATCGCCCCGCAGAAGACGATTAGCCCGATTAGACTATTGATCGAGAGGCTCGACGCCCATTCCGAAGAGGGATTCTGACCCCGCAGGATAGATTTTAATGACGAAGTCGGCAACGCCATAGCGAAAAACGCTCCCATCCGAACTTGATCTTACTTGCTGAAAAGATGCTGGAGCGCGTACATGACCGCCTCAAAAAAACTAGATTCGCGAGGTCGAAACCATGTGAAGAGATGATGCGGCGTGCCGAGGAAAGGTCGAAGAACCCATGCCATTTGCGCCCCTACGAAGCCGAA
>JAYVOT010000333.1:0-7318 GCA_043757795.1 Chthonomonadaceae bacterium
AAGACGCAGTCTCCTATGCTAATTGGGGCGTGGACTACCTCAAGTACGATTGGTGCTCCTACGGCGACATCGCGACAGGCGTGAATGAACTCGACAAACAACAAAAACCCTATGTCAAAATGCGGCAGTCGCTAGACAAGGCGGATCGGGACATACTCTACAGCCTGTGTCAATACGGAATGGCGAATGTCTGGGAATGGGGCGCTGATAAGAGCGTCGGGGGGAACTGTTGGCGCACCACCGGAGACATCACGGACACATGGAGCAGCTTGAAAAACATCATGCAGGCGCAGGCGGGGCATGAAAAATACTCCGGCCCCGGACACTGGAACGATCCGGACATGCTCATCGTAGGGTATGTCGGGTGGGGAAATACCCACCCTAGCCGCCTCTCCCCGAACGCACAACTTCTTCACATCTCAATGTGGTCGATGATGTCTTCTCCGTTGTTGATCGGTTGCGACATGGCGAAATTGGATGACTTCACCACTCAATTGTTGTCCAACGACGAAGTATTAGACATCAATCAGGACGTTCTTGGGAAAGCCGCATCACGCATCTCCAAGACAGGAGACCTCGAAGCGTGGTCTCGACCTCTCTCCGACGGCACGCTCGCAGTCTGCCTCGTGAACGCCTCCGATGAGGAAGCGACGATCACAGCAAACTGGGCTGAACTGGGAATTGCCGGCAAGCAAAAAGTGCGCGATCTCTGGCTACACAAAGACCTGGGCAGCATGGAAACGAGCTATTCCGAGAAAGTCCCCGCCCGCGGTTGCGTTCTTGTTAAGGTAGGGACTCCGAAGTAAAGCTAAGGAAGAAATTCCTGGTCTCAGAACCGTGCAATAAATCACACGGCTCACAGGACGCCCATTCATCCGACGGGTGTTTTCAACACAAGGATCGGACAAAATGCAAGCGCCTTCCGGTGCTCCGGCGTCCGCAGGACGCCAATTCATTTGCCGGGTGTTTTCATCGCCCGGCTCTCTCTGCCGGATATTTTCAGAACAGGGAAACAAGAAAAATGAAAATATTTCTCGTCGCGACAGCGCTCCTGCTGTCTGCCGTGTATGCCTCAGCGCAGGTGAAAACGATTCATCCGAAAGCGCGAGCGCCTTACGTCGCCGTCTTGATGTGGCACGACGTAGTCGAAAAAAACAGGGAAGTCTGGTTCGACTCAACGCTCGCCGAATTGAAAGCGCAATTCGCAGCCATAAAAAGAAACCGAATCACTGTCATCTCAATGGAAAATCTCTATCTACATTTGAACGACGGAACTCCTCTCCCGCCGCGCCCGATGGTATTGACTTTCGATGACAACGATATCGGGTTATACAAATACGCTTACCCGCTGCTGAAGCAGTATCAGTATCAAGCGACTTTTTTCGTTCACACGAATTATGTCGGAGTCACTACATCCAAAGAGCACTGCACCTGGAGTCAGCTTACGGAGATGCAGGCGAGCGGACTGATAAAAGTGGAAGGGCACACCTGCAGTCACCCGGCGGATTTGCGGATTTTACCGGTTTCTGAGATAATGAAAGAGTTGGTCGACTCGAAAAAACTAATCGAGGAACATACCTCAAGACAGGTCATCGCATTCGCCTATCCGGAAGGAAAATACGACGACGCCACCGCGAAAATGGCGGCAAAGGCAGGGTATAGAATGGGATTCACAGAGGATTGGGGGAATGCAGGAGCCTCCAAAAACATGATGCTCCTGCACAGATACTCGATTCACAAACGATTTAATCAGGCTCTGAAAGACCTTGTGGAAGCGTACAACTGATCAGGCAGCTTTCAGTACCGTAATCGCCTCTTTTTCTACGCCTTCGTCTTCGCCCGTAAAGAGGACTCTGGTGACTTCGTTGAGAGTGGTTTTCCCCTCAAGAACCTTCACGATCGCGTCTTGCTTCATTGTGACCATTCCCTCCTCGATCGCTTTCACTCGTACGAGCGATGAGGGGGCGCCATCTAGCGCCAACGCTCTAATGGCGTCGCTCATCAACATGAACTCATAAACTGCCATTCGCCCTTTCATTCCCTTCTGATTGCAACGCGTGCAACCGGTTCCGTGCGCAAGCATGGGGGGTTGACCGTTGTGCATAGGGAGTTGGAACTTGTTGATTACTTCTTGTGTTGCAGGAACAAGCGTCTTGCAGTTCGTACAGACAGTTCTTAGCAACCTCTGCGCCAAAACTCCCAGAATCGAGGAGCTGAGAAGGAAGGGTTCGATGCCCATATTTTGCAGGCGGACAAGTGCGCCGGGAGCGTCGTTCGTGTGCAGAGTACTGAGAACAAGGTGACCTGTAAGGGCAGCTTGAATCGCGATTTCCGCCGTCTCTTTGTCTCGGATTTCGCCGACCAGAATGACGTCCGGGTCCTGTCGCACAATGGAACGGAGGCACTCTGCAAAACTCAGTCCGATTTTTGACTGCACCTGCATCTGATTGATCCCCGCCAACTGGTACTCAACCGGATCTTCGACAGTCACGATTTTGATGTCCGGAGTTGAAATAGAGGTCAGACTTGCGTAGAGAGTGGTCGTTTTCCCCGATCCGGTCGGCCCGGTGACAAGCAGAATCCCGTGAGGTTGGCGTATTTGAGCATTGTAAGAAGTGAGCAAATGGGGGTCCATTCCCAGCGTTTCCAGCTTCAAGCCCGCCATTCTCTTATCCAGCACTCTCATGACGACCGTTTCGCCGTGAATAAGCGGCATTATGCTGACTCGAAGATCGTACTCCCCGCCCCGGTCGTCTTTAACTCGAACTCTTCCATCCTGAGGTTTTCGTCTTTCTGCGATATTAAGTTGAGCCATGACTTTGATTCGAGAGATCACGGCAGAAAGATGGGAGCGCGGAAAAGTCATTTGCTCGATTAGAACGCCGTCCTGTCGATATCGCACTCGAATCGATTTCTCTTGCGGCTCGATATGGATGTCGCTCGCTTTAATGAGAACGGCGCCTTCGATGATGCCGTTCACAAGTTTGACGACCGGAGCGTCGTCCGCCAACCCGGTCAGCTCGTCAACTGATAGCTGTTCGTCTTTGTTCGTTTCCGGACCAAGCTCCGCCAGCATGATGGCGCCCTTGTGTTGAGCGTTATAGACACGGCTAATAGCGTCCATCAGGTCTGTTTTGAAGGCGTGAAACGGAACGACTCGCTTCTTGAATCGGTCTCGCAAGTCATCGACGATAGTCAGGTCGAGAGGGTTGACCATCGCGACTTGAACTCCCTCATCCCATTCAGCGAACGGAAAAACCATATGTTGTCGAGCATACGATTCCGAAATTTGATGAGCAAGATCCGCATCGATCGGAAAACTTGAAAGTTCAATGTATGGAAACGTCGTCAACTCCTCCATGTAGGAGCCGAGTGTAGGAGGAGAGATATAACTGAGTGAAATTAGGGCTTCGCCAAGGAAATCTCCAGTCTGTTTCTGGCGCTCAAGCGCCGCTTTCAACTGTTCTTCCGAGATTACGCCTTTTGCTATAAGGAATTCGCCTAGACGGAGTCGACGGCGCAAATAAGGTGACTGCAAGGTATTGACCTTTCTGTCAAGTCGCACTGCGGGATGAAGCTCAGGCTATTATAAAGTTTGAGCTTCAATGCGACCTCGTTCGGTAGCCGGATTAGCGGTCAATTTCCAAAGGTTTTAGGAGAATTATTCAGACAACTACCGTCATTTATCATAGGCGGATTCCTAAAAAAAAATTACCTTAACAATCGCCTGGTTTAAGCGAACCTCCGTCCGTCCCGTCCGGAAGCGTTCTGTGTCTTCCAAAACGTATGCAACTGACTGCACTGGCGGAATTAATCGGAGTGAGAGCTGAAAGCGTCCTGCGACGAAAATCCAGTTTCGTCATGATGCCGAGTCCGAGCGTTTTGCCATTGCCGTCTTGCAATCCCAATAAAAGATGTTTCAATCGAGGCGCGACAGTCACGGACAACTCTTTGACTTTCAATTGCTCCATCACCAAACCAAGTTCGGGGGAGGAAGGAGGGATGGGTTGGGACATCATAAGACCTAGATGCGTTCCGGAAAGTTCGGCATGAAATAGTCGATTTGCGCTACCAAGCGTTTCCGAGATGAAACGAAACAAGTGAGCTGCAACCGGAGATCCGCCGCAAAGCCAGGTCCCCGTTATTGCGACATCCTCAAATGCGAAAGAACTTTCCAGGCTGTTTTGGAAATAGGAAGCGAATCTCATCGCGCGTCTCTGAGCGCGAAAAGCGGGAGGTTTTACCCCAATAATTTTTGGTATGGCGGGAGTGTGGACCTGACAGCGTTGGCGATGTCGCATCCCCTGAAGAATAGGATTCAGTTCAGACTTTCTTTGCAATCCGACGACATGCGACGGGTTGATGAGGTCGAATTCCAGATGAGCCAATCGACGCGCTCCGCTTCCGTGAATGTAGCCGGCAGTATCGATAATTAAGAGCCGATCTCCTGCAAGTTCCGCCATTTTTTTGACTGCGACGATGTGCTCGGAGGCATAATTCGCAGGAGAGGTCGCACCGACGAAGGCAATAGCATGGGAGGAAGCTTCTAAGAAGGAGACAATTGGACGCTCGATATGCGCAAGTCCCACGCATGTCGGAGGTCCAATTTCGGATTGTCCCACATCCGCGTCCAAAAGGGCTACTTTCAAACCTCTGGAACAGGCTCTGTTCACTAAAAGACGAGTGAAAGTAGTTTTCCCGACATCCGTTCCCCCGACGATCATCGTCGTCCCTCCGGCGGAAAGGATCGCTTCCAGTGTCTCTTCCCACTCATGGTAGACATTATTCACTGCGATATCAGCGGGATTTTCTATTGAAGCGTTCCGCTCATTCAATTTTTTTCCTGCGCCTTCAAGAGCAGGTCTGCAGTGTCCAAAGTTCCTTTGAAGGAGATACTTCCCCTGCGCGTCGAGACGGAATTCAAATAAACTTTGATTGGAAGCGAGTTGAGATCGAAAGAGCTTTCAATTCTCTGTTTTAGAAACCGAAGAAGAACTCCTCCGAAGGGAATTCCGACGACAGTGAGCCTGTTCGGATCTATTTCCACGCGCTTCGGGCTGATGAGCCTCAGGGGACCCGATAGCCTGAAGGGAATCCCTATTCCCAGCAAGACCCTTTCGGCATCGACTGTCACGGAGTTGTTGTCTTCCAATGTCAGGCGAGTTTTTCGTATCGTCTCACCTTCCGGCGACTCTCCTGCGATATACTCATCCAGCGAATTCTCGCTCAAAGTCATTGCGAACGTTGCCTCTCCGATCTGTTTCACAACTCCTTTCCGCGTGTCTACTAATACGTTCTTAAGTTCGATATGTATAGAATCCATTAGAATTCCGCTTGGGAACCGTACGTCTTCCCCGTCGATAGTCACTGAGGATAACCTGCCTCGAATGGTTCGTTCTGCTGAATTTTCCACATGAACCCGATAGACTCTCGCAGGACCGATCGCTTCAGGCAACGCCTCTCTGATCCTTCGTTCAGCTGTTCGATTGATCGCCCTCCCGCAACCGTAGCTCGGAATCATCAGAATCGCAATCAAAGCCAGGAGAGTGATTTTTACAAGATAATTGCTATTTTTCATTCGGATTGTCTCTCTATCTTCAGTGGGGTATACTGTAGCAAACGAGCGTATAGGGAGTTTCTACCGGATGCGGGGTTTGTCCTGCTTCCTTTTAACTTCCTGTGCGATGAAACTGATTTCGGAAAGGTCTTTACCTCTTCACTATGCCCGACCGCAACCCTCCCGCCGGTCTTAATATCGCTATCATAGTTTCGGGCCAGAGCAGAGGCTCGAATATGACGGCGCTCATCGACGCCTGTCGGACAAAACGCATCTCAGCACAGGTGTCGGTAGTCATCGGAACTCGCGCAGATTCCCCTGCCCTTGAGCGCGCTCGAGAATTGGGAGTACCGGTTTCCGTCGTGTCGCCGAAAAAATATGAGCCGGACGAGTCTAAATATGGAGACAGTCTCCTACGAATTTTGCGTAGATATGATGCAGGTCTCATCTGTCTTGCAGGTTACATGAGAATTCTCCCTGAGAATGTCGTGGACGCCTACGATGGCAAGATAATGAACACCCACCCTGCCCTGCTTCCTCTCTTCGGCGGAAAAGGAATGTACGGAGGGCATGTTCACAGGGCGGTATTGGAGAGCGGGATGAAGGTGACAGGATGCACTGTTCACTTCGTAGATCATCATTACGACAATGGCCCGATCATCCTGCAATCTCCCGTTCTCGTGCAGGACGATGACACTGCCGAAACGCTTGCAAGCAAAGTACTGCAAGCGGAACATCAAACTTATTGCGAAGCAGTTCGCCTGTTCGCCGAAAATCGCCTTGAGATATCAGGACGCAAAGTAAAAGTTCTGAAGACGGAAAAACTTGATCCTGAATAAATCAGGCTCGAATGTTGAGAGGATTGAACTCATGAAGAGACGGATTGTTCCGGTAGTCGCTACTTCGTTAGGGTTGCTTTTGGGAGTTGGAGCGTTTATGGTTCAGGCGAAAGACGGCAGAGTCGCGCAGAAGGAGCCCAATGCGATGGGCGCGATCGGTTCAGCGGATATAGAACGAATCTATATTGACAGCGGAGCAGGAGACGCACTGCTTCAAGCTGCGCAAGCTCGCCAACAGGACAGCGTGGAAAGGATGCGGATGATCTCTTCTTCGCCCTACCTTGAGTCGGCGGAACTTGGGGAGTTCGGCGTCCTCATGGGCAAACTTAAACCCTCTCCCGAAGAACAGAAACGATTGGAAGATTTGAAAGCGCTTTCAATTCGTCGCGGAAATGAACTCAAGACGATTCAGACGAAACTAACGCCGCTTTCGGATGAAGAGAAGAAAAGCATGTCTCATCTCATCGAACTTAAAAATTCGCTTGAAAAAGAGTTGCCTCGCGTTTCCGCCTCTTTTCAAGCGCAACAAGATGAATGGGTGGCGCTCTATCGACGGTATCAGTTGAAAGAATTGCGAAACGAAGTCGGGAAGGTTGCAAAAGAAAAAGGGATTGCGCACGTCTTCGATACGAGCGCGCTAATTTTCACTTCCAACGATGTGACTCAAGCAGTCCTGGATCGTCTGAAAAAACAACCGTTAAAACCGCCTGTTAAAGAATAATTCCTTTTCTCAACAATCCAGTAAAAATCGGTTTTAGCAAGGACAAATTTACATTCTCTAAATACGCGCTTATAACGACTTATATCAGGTTTAAATTCATCTGATCGGCGGAGCTTTCTAGTTCCACGAATTAATTTTCTTTTAAGCGGAATTCTACAGTCTGCGCTTCGCACAGGTTAGGCAATCGAGTTTGGCGGTCTC
>JAYVOT010000334.1:0-7318 GCA_043757795.1 Chthonomonadaceae bacterium
CACGATGCAGTGAAAGAGACAGGCGCCAACGCCTCCGTCATCTTCGTCCCTGCGAAATTCAATGCGGCGGAGTCTATCTTGGAAGCGGCGGCAGCAGGAATTTCGTTAGTGGTCTGCATCACTGAAAACGTCCCGACGCCGGACATGATCGAAGTGAACGCGATTCTCCGAGCTAAATATCCGGGAACTAGATTGATCGGACCAAACTGCCCCGGACTCATCTCTCCCGGCAAAAGCAAAATCGGGATCATTCCGGGCAGCATCTTTACTCCCGGTCCAGTCGGGCTTGTGTCGCGAAGCGGAACCCTGACTTATGAGATCGCAGACGCCCTCACGCGCGCCGGAATCGGACAGTCTTCAGGAGTGGGAATCGGCGGCGATCCGATGATCGGCACGAAGTTCATCGACGTACTCCCGATGTTCGAGGCGGATCCTGATACGAAAGTCATCGTGATGGTAGGCGAAATCGGCGGCAGCGACGAAGAGATGGCCGCCGAATACGTCAAAACTATGCAGAAACCGGTTGTAGGATTCATCGGGGGCAGAACGGCTCCTGCCGGCAAACGAATGGGACACGCAGGCGCAATTATCAGCGGCACGACAGGTTCCCCGCAAGCGAAAGTGGCGGCGCTCGAAGCGGCGGGCGTCCCGGTGGCGGACTCGCCTTTCGACATTGTCGCGCTCGTGCGCAAAGCTCTAGGGGGATAGTGGAGAGGCATATTGAAACTTGTCCTCGAATAACCTCCTCCGGCACTCCGCGCCGCCCCCAATGTCGGGGAGAATCCCTCATCCCCCCCTTCTCCCGCGCTGCGGGAAGAAGGGGGGCGAGAGTTCATTGTTGAAAACGTATTTTGCTCTGTATCAAGCCCGTGAACGAGCGTGCCGTTTCGTGAGGAAGACCAATAAACGGGTCTGATGTTTTGACGATTTTGAGGGATTTACGAGCGCAGCTCGCAATGGAAAGGCGCAGTAAAACTGCGCTACTTACAACGATGCGCGATATCCCGTCCTGAAAAGGAGGGGTCGGCGTCTCGGCGCCAGGGGAAGTTTCAAGGCGGGCGTCAAAGAGAGCGGGCAGCGAGCAGTGCAACAAGCAGCGCAGCGCTGCAAAATTGCGTTCTTCCCCCCGGAGTTAGCGACGGCGAGGACCGCCGGGAGCGCAGATGAGAAGGTAGGGGCAGAGGGTAGAGAATAGTGAGCGCTGACTTAATCCCTGCTTTCCCTGCCGGTAGCTCTTCCTCCAAGTTTGGTTCCGGCGCCAAACGCCTTTACCCAAAATTGCGAGTAGTAAGTTTTTCCCTTAGGAGGGCTTGTTTGTCGGAGGATAAGCAGACGCTGATAACCGGGTTCGGCGCTTTCGGGAAAGTGAAAAGCAATCCTTGCGAAAAAGCTCTGGCGCATTTTTCGGGGCAGGTTACTGCCGGACAATTGATTACGACCTGTCTCCTGCCCGTCTCCTATTCGCAAGCTCCGCTCTTTCTCGAAATGGCATTGAGGGCGGGTGGAAAACATGGCGCGCCATTTGACTTCATTCTTATGCTTGGCGTGGCAGCAGGATCATCCGGTTGGCGAGTGGAACGTTTCGGAAGAAACTTCAATGGCTCCGCACCGGATATCGAGGGAGTTTCGCCGCCTCCAAGCATCGTTCAGGAAGCTCCGGAGATATTGGAAGCGACCTTGCCGGTGGAGGACATTCGTCTGGCTTTGGAGGCGGTCGGACTTCCTGTCGTCATTTCAGAATCCGCTGGAGACTACCTCTGTAATCATATTTTTTATCGAGCATTATGGGAACTGAGATGTTCGGGAAGTCAAACCCTGGCGGGATTCCTGCACATTCCCGCGGATACGGACACGTTTGACAGCCATGAAAGAAACACGATCGCATTCTCGCACGATCAGCATCTTCTAGCAGTGGAGGCTGCGCTAATTATCCTTCAGCCGGATTTCGAGGAGCCGAATGAGACAATCGCTTTTGGAGAAAACTTTGAGTTTTGATTTGACCGCCTACCTCGACTCGAAAAAAGAGAGCATCGAGCAGGCGCTGGACAGTTGTCTCCCCGACACGAACTCCCAACCGGCGCAGTTGCACCATTCTATTCGGTATAGCGTGCTCGCTCCCGGCAAGCGCGTCAGACCGACCCTCGTTTTGGCGGCGGCGGAAGCGGTCGGCGGCGATCCGGCGAACGTCATGCTCACCGCCTGCGCTCTAGAGTGCGTCCACGCCTTCAGTTTGATTCACGACGACCTCCCATGCATGGACAACGACGACTATCGCCGTGGACGCCTCACCAATCACAAAGTTTATGGGGAAGCGATAGCGTTGCTTGCGGGAGACGCTTTGCTTGCGCTCGCCTTTCAACTCATTGCGGAAAACGCAGCCTGCGCGCCATTGGATCGCGTTCTGCCTACCCTCAGACTTATCGCAAAAGCTTCCGGAACCTGGGGAATGGTAGGGGGGCAGGTGGTGGACATGGAGTCGCAAGGGCAAGAGGTCGCCCCTGAGACCCTGCACTACATCCACGCGCACAAAACCGGAGCGCTCCTGACTGCTTCAGTCGTTGCGGGGGGCACTCTCGCCGGAGCCTCTCAAAGTCAGATTATAGCCCTGGAAGCCTACGGAAAACACGTCGGTCTCGCTTTCCAAATAGCGGACGACATTCTGGATGTCATTGGGGACCAAGCCGTGATAGGCAAACCTGTCGGCAGCGACGAGGAGCGAGATAAAGCGACCTACCCCAAGCTCTACGGGTTGGACGAATCTCGAAGACGCGCTCATGCCGAGGTAGATGCGGCAATAGAGGCGCTGGCTCATTTCGACGAGAAGGCGGAGCCTCTCCGCGCCATCGCTCGATATATCGTGGAGCGAGATTTGTGACGTTTGCGATCCTCAGGCGCGCCGGGCGATAAGTGATCCGACAAAGCCGGTCGTTTTGCCATCAGCCCGCATAAGAAGGATGGGTGTCGAATGCGCGTACTCATTATCGGTCTCGGGGTGGCGGGCGCGATGGCGGCATGGCGACTTGCAAAGGAAGGGCATGAGGTTATCGGGATCGAGCGATTCAAGCGCGATCACGATCAAGGCAGCTCTTTCGGGGACAGTCGAATCGTGCGGCGGGTCTATCCTGATCCGTTTTATACGACGCTCATGAAAGACGCTTATTCGCTGTGGGACGAGTTGATGGTCGACTCGAATCAGCCAAATCTGTTCTCTCAGTGCGGGGGAATATTCGTCGGTGCAAAAGATCACCCGCACCTCTTGCAGGCGAAGGCGGCTCTTTCTCAGAGCGAAGTTCCATTCGAGGAGTTGGATGCGGAGGCTTGCAAGGAGAGATTTCCCGCTTTTCCTTTGAAAGCCAACGAAACAGCTCTCTTCGAGCCAAGCATGGGATACGCCCGCGCTTCGCTCAGCGTCAAAGTCGCCCTTCAGTGCGCTGAAAAATACGGAGCAGTCCTCCACGAAGAGACAGTTGCAGAGCGAATTGAAAAACGCGGGGATCGCATCCTGGCTTATGATTCAAAGGGAATAACCTATGAAGCCGAGAGGCTTTTGCTGACTCCAGGACCGTGGATAGCGCCTATGTTGGCTCATTTCGGAGTTGGAATTCCGGTCAAAGTCACTCGTCAAGTCTACATTCACCTTGAGCCTGAACTGGAATTCGCAAGCGAGTTTGAAGAAAATCAGTTCCCGGTTTGGATCGACGCAGAAGCGAACTCATATGGTTTCCCGAAACTTGGCGCGCTTCCCGGCGTCAAAATAGGAATGCACGATTTCGGCGAGGAGACCGATCCTTCTGTTGCACGCAGATCGACCAACGGAAACGACAGAGCGCCGATCCTACGATATTCAAGGCGTCGTTTCCCGAAACTTACCGAAAAAATCCTGTATGAAAAGTCGTGCTTATACACGACAACCGCTGACGAAGACTTTATTATCGACGGTATTCCCGGAATATCAGGCGCATTCTTCATCAGCGCCTGCTCAGGGCACGGTTTCAAATTCGCCCCTCTGATGGGGCAAATCGGGGCGCAACTAACAGTTAACGGACGATCCGACTACGACCTGAGCCGCTTTAGCTTGTAAGGCTAGCGGGCGCTTTTATCACCCGGAACGTGAGAGCGCGGGAGGCGCGTTTGGATTTTGTCCGCAGGACAATAGGCGAAACGTTATCGAGCCGCGTATCTTAAAGCGTCGTTCAGAAACGCCATTGAAAATCAATTCCTAAAATCCATATTTAGCTCTAAGACATCAACTCGTATTCAAATTCGCATATTCAGCCCATTCTCCGAAAGCGCAAGCCCCGTTCATCATGCCAATATGCAAGTTCATTCCCAAATCCAGAGCGCTTTTCACCCTCCTCACTCTTCTGATCCTGTTGCTGGCAAGGCTCGCATCAGCAGAAGAACCAACAGTTTTTCCGAACGCTTCAATGCAGGATTTTAGTCGAACGCTTGAAAAACCTGCTGGCAGAAAAGGTTTTCTTCAGCGCGGAGAAGCGGGACATTTCGTTTGGAAGGACGGATCGCGAGCGAAATTCTGGGGGATAAACGTCTCGAGCACGCGCCTCAATATTCCGCCGGACGAAATCGAAAAGGTCGTGAAAAGTTTTGCGCGCGCCGGATTGAACATGGTGCGCCTTGAAGCGATCGACAACCGAAACTGCTTGTTAGGCAAAGTAGACGCTCCGGACTCTCAACACTTTGATCGCGAATACCTGGATCGTATTGATCACTGGATGGATTCGCTCCGACGACACGGCATCTACTATTACCTCGATCTGTTGGACTTCAGAACCTTCAAAACGGGCGACAGCGTCCTGCATGCGGAGGAGTTGGACCGAGCGGCGCGACCTTACGCCCTGTTCGATTCGTATCTCATCCAACTCCAAAAAGAGTATGCAACTCGGCTCCTGACTCACAGAAATCCCTACTCGAATCTGCGCCCGATCGACGATCCCGCTTTCGCATTGGTGGAAATATGCAATGAACACGGCTTCTTTCTCTACCCGGAAAAATTGGAGTCTTTGCTGGAGCCTTATGCCGGCGACCTGAATCGGAGGTGGAACGCATGGCTCCGACTGAAGTACGGAACTCGTGAAAACCTTTCCGCCGCTTGGGGGAAAATCGGCTTTCTGCCCGCGTTGCGTATTGAAGAGGATCCCGCCGGGAACACGGTAGATTTGCCGTTGCTCTCCGGCAACCCGGATCCAAGCGGTCAAGACAACACCGCCTCAAGGCGCGCTCCTGCCAGGCGTAAAGACGGAACGGAGTTTTTAGTCGGGTTGCAACGCGCCTATTTTCGAGAGATGCGCGAGCATCTGATCTCAATCGGCGTCAAAATCCCAATCACGGCAGTCGTCTCCGCAGACGTAGTCCCGGATGTCTCTTCCGTCGCCCAAGAGTGCGATTTCGTCTCTGAAAATTGGTACGGCGAAGGCATAAACGGCGACCTGAAAAACTCCCCGCTCAAATACTACAGCAATCGAAACAATCTCACTAACGATAATATCGGGGGCTTCGCGCCGTATACCTCCATGTTGCGATGGAACAACTGTCCTGTCGTCATTCGAGAGTGGGCGACTACCTGGCCGAACCGGAGTCGCGCTGCAAGCATTCCGGAAGTTCTCGCCTACTCCTCCTTGCAAGATTACGATGCGGTTCTGCTATTCGGCTATCAGACAAATACGGCTCCAAACGGTTCCAAAGCTGACGCTCTCAACGACTTCGCATTTCAAGCCGACCCCACAGTATGGGGGTTGGCTTCGTTGGCAGGGCAGGCATTTCTTAAGTCGGCGATCACTCCGGCGCAACTCTCCGTAACGCTCGCGTACCCTTTTTCACGTCAATTCGTCTGGCCCCAAAACGGAAACTCTCTCCACAGAATCGCCTGGACTTCCAGAGTGAACAGCGTCTTTTCGGACTCGCCCCCGAAAGGTTTGACAGCCGTACCGATAGGAAGCGACGACGACTTAAACCGTCTGCAAGGTATACTTAGCCTACTAAAAAAACAGGGAAGCGCGGTAGGCGAAGACAGCATAAAGTCTCAAGTTTGGAGGAGCGACACGGGCGAAATCGTTCGCGATAGCAAGGCGGGACGCATCGACGTTCGCACGCCTGTTTTCTGCCTTACCTCAGGCTCATTCGTACTGGGGCGGATTTACGACCTCGGCGTTTTCAAGTTCTCGACTTCTTCACAGTTCGGCACGCTTTTTATCTATGCCCTGGACGGTCAGCCAATTAGAAATTCCCATCATATCGTGATCAAGATGGTGACGCGAGCTTCCAACACGGGCGAAGAGTTCGAGCTTTCAGAGGCGGGGTCTCCCAGCAGATGGGTATTGAAACAACCTGGTGAGGCGCCTGTCATCACCTTCGGAAAACGCTCAACGACCGGCTCTCGAATTTGGCTGTCTTCCTCCTTCAAGACGCGCTCATTCGATAAAGCGACTCAAGCTACAAAGACAGCCAAAAATAGAACCGCCCTCAAAAAATCGAACATCCCGCCGCGCAAGAGCGTTAAAAAGGGTACGCTCGCTCTTCCTACGCCGCTTCCCGCTCCAGTTTTCTCCCTGCTGATGGAAGATGGAACCTGGGAGCTTGAGATGACTGACGGCAAAGCGATCCTGAATACGGACACGGAGGGCGTCAAAGGGTGGATACAGGGTCGCACCTTCACGACAATCAACGGCATTCAGAAAATTACGGAGTAGACTCGCGGACGAAAGTAAAGCCCTCCTCTCTCTTGAGATCGGAAGGAGCTAATAGAAAAAACCTATGACACAAGACTTTTCAAACCTTCATGCGCTTGTTCAAAAAAGCGATAACTCGTTTCCATTCATCCCCTCGCCTGTTTCGCTCACAAACGCCGGAACATCTTATCTAAAAGCTCCGGGAGTGACCTTGATCTCAAAACCGGAAGTGAATCTGTCTGGAATGGCGGATTTTCTGGGGGGATTTTCGACCGACCTCGAGTTCCCGCAGTACCTGAACGACCCGACGGAATTGGACCCCGGCGCTCTTCTTTGCAAAACTGCGGGGCAGGTCTGCTACGCCTCATTTTCCCCTAAACGCACGTACAACGACAACGCCGCTCGATATTTTTCCAACATCGTCTCCTCCGGGCACGGGTCCGTACTCGAACACGCGAACTATTCGTTTTTGTTCTACGGCATCTCGCGCTCCGTGACGCACGAGCTAGTGCGGCATCGAGCAGGCGTAGGCGTCTCTCAGGTGTCGCAACGCTATGTTTCCGGAAAAGTCCTGCGCTTCGTGGAGCGACCGGAGTATCAGGGCGACTTCGTTCTTCATGAAGCCTTCGAGC
>JAYVOT010000335.1:0-2009 GCA_043757795.1 Chthonomonadaceae bacterium
CAATCAAATCGTGTTCAAAGACGTTTTTATTGCGGGCGGAACTTCCCCCAACAGCCTCCCCATAGTTCAAGCGGAGGGCATTTCCCTGAGATACAGCCTCGCTCAACTGCTCGAAGTCAATAATCAGCGCCTTCCTTACCTCAATGAAATCTCTATTTTGGGTCCTCAACTTTTGCTTTCGCGAGACAACAAAGGGCGGTGGAACTACGAATCCTTATTCAAACCTCCAAAAGAAAAAGGACGTCCGATTGTCGGCAAGATTATAGTGGATCGAGGAACGATTTCGTATTTCGATCAAAGTTTGCCCGCTCCTAAAGGCGTCGCTCCCTCCCCATTTTCAACTCGCGTGAGCTTCATTCGAGGAATTGTCAACTTGCGTCCCGACGACAGTTTCGCTTTCGATTTGCAGGGCAAAGGCAGTCCGGAACTATTTTCCGACCTCCATGCGGTGGGTAGCTTTGCTCCTCATCCTCTGCATGTCATTGTGGCGCTGCAAGGCAACAAGGTCAATCTTGCACAGCTTTCAAGGCGATTAGTTAATCAAAATCAGTTGAAAGTTACAAGAGGTCTTGCAGATATCGACATAGGCGGAACTTATGCGGCGTCGATGATAAAACCTAAGGAGTTCGACCCATCCGCTATGAAACTGCATGGGAAATTGACGGTTGCGGACGGCGATGCGACGGGAGATTGGCTTGCCGCGCCGCTGATCGGTTTGAACGGCGATGCAATTTTCACAACTGACTCCGTCACGACAAAACTAAAAGGAAACTACGCGGGAATGGACTCCGACATCATCGGATCGTTATTCGGTTACTCCGCCCTGATTAAAAACGACGGTTCGAAAGCCGCTACCCTCGAACGGAAACAGCCTTTTTTGGAGTTGAAGGGGCTTGTGCGTAAGGCGATAGCACGGAAAATCGTGTCGCTGTCTCCAATGAGAAAACTCATTGCCAATATTCCGCAACCTTATCGAAAACAGGTGCAAGAGTTGGAAGCGAACGGCGACGTTCAATTTCACGTCAGCGGCGCTTTAGATCGATTGGAAGCGACGGCGGATGCCGCCCTACAGCGAGTGAAATACGACACGTATGTGAGTGATAACGCTCGTTTGCAAGCGTATTTCGGGAATCGAACTTTGATCGCAGATCTAAAAGGCGACTTTGCCGGAGGCAAAGCCGATTTGCGATCTCGAGTAGAATTCGATGATCGCGGCGCCTTTGAGGTGGAAGCTAATGGAAGAAATCTTCAACTTGACAGACTCGGAGCGCCGATTTCAGAACCTCTTAAGGGCTTAGGGCAGTTGGATTTTGCGGTTAAAGGAGAGAAAGGCAAGACCCCGAATTACACGTTGCAATCCAGTATAAAGAACTTGATCGTACGAGGACAAACTTATAAAAGCCTGTATGCGCAAGCGGACACGAAAGGTCCCGAACTGTTCGTTCGCGAATTTCAAATCGAGGACAAGCGAGGAATCGCTCAAATAACCGGGACCGTCGGCTTGAAATCCAGTAAGCTCAATTTGAGTTTGAACGCGGACGAACTCAACCTCACGGAGCTAGTAGGATTGATTTTGAAAAAGCCGACTAAATCAGAGCAGTTGAGACTTGATGCGTTGCCGGAACCGATTTTTGAACTGAGTCGATTGAAGGGAGTAGGATACGTTCGAGGCAAGATCATCGGAACTATGAAGCGACCGGAATTCGACGGCAAACTGTTCGCTTTCGACTTGAGCGGCGGAAGGCAAAAATTCGATAGAGTTACTTTGAGCGAAGTCAAATTGACTGAGGATACCCTTAAAATCAAGGGCAAAGCTTCCCGATATCCCGGCGAGATCGATATAGCCGGACAGGTTCGTCGCCCCCTCTCAGCTAACCCTGAACTTGAAATCGAGGTCTCTGCGAGTCAGCAAAGTCTCAGGCACTTACTTAATCTCGCCGGGGTCGACACAGTCGCAATTCCTGTGACAGGAACAGTGAACACTTCTTCAATCGCCATTCGAGGCACGG
>JAYVOT010000336.1:0-7312 GCA_043757795.1 Chthonomonadaceae bacterium
CGAGAATCGCGATGATCGCGATGACGACAAGCAATTCGATGAGAGTAAACGCTGCGCGGCGACTCTCGGATTTGACTGAAATCATGGAAATGTCCTCCAAATTGAAAGAACAAAGCAGGTTGTACGGTTGCAAATAATTGGAAACGCATCAACGAAAACTTGTCCGGAATAATAATGATGCAGATAAGTTCTGAATTGGAATGCGGGATCGATAAAAGAATTTTCAAGATAAACTCACCAATAGGGAGAGTTATCTCTTACTTCCATTCTAGTGCGTTGAGGTTCACTCCTTTCTGAAAACGGGTTAAAAGCCTATCGCAACGAAGGATTTGCCTTTGACTGTATCTCATTTTATTATTGCCTTTTTAGTTGCAAATAATTACAATCCACAAGTCCGCATTATGCTACCAGTCGCAAATCATCGCAACTAGATGCAAAAAAACCACGATCAACCTTTCTGATGCATTACTTCGCATTGAAATTAACTAATGGTTGTTCGTGGCTACCTTAGCCTGCCTTTGTATGAATGATGTTAATATCATTCAATATTATGATACAACAGATTAAATCATAATGTCAAGGATAGTTCAACTTATTTTCAGACTGCAATCAAATAAAAATTGTTCCTGAAATCCGGAAATAAAACTAACGAGTGCATCTTTACGTAGTGTCAAGCTTAAAATAGAGTTATCATTTCGGGAATGTGAAAGTAGTTTTTGCAAGAAAACAACTCCCTCAATGAATTGATTGAGGGAGTTGAATTGAGAGAACTCACTTGTTGTCAGTGGAGGTTCCTGCGGCGGAAGGAAATTTCTTTCCGCTAGGCAGTGTGGAAAGCGATTCAGCCTTAGGTCGACTTCCGCCCTCAGAGCCGCTTGTTTTCATATACAAGAAAACTCCGATTATCAGTACCAGGACGACGACTATGGCTCCTGCAACCGCAGGGTTGATCTCTTTTTTCACGAACTCTCTCCTAACTTAGATGCGATTTATGTTCAGTCATTGGGCCAGAAGTAAAGCAACGTGTCAGGAACGGCCGGGTTGGGTTGCAGAAGAGCGCCAGGTTTGAACGCTTTGCTGTGACCGTCGAAGAAAGTAACGTTCGCTTGACCATTGCCGTAAGCTGTGGCTCGCGTAGCCACGACGCATTTATTGGAACCGCCCGTGTGACGGGGCTGGAATCCGAAGAATGCAAAGTCATAGCCGACCCAGCCGCCGCAAAAACCGAAGCCCACTTGCTGTCCGTAGATTCCATGCCATCCGTCGAAGTTGTCGCTATCGAAGATGAGAGCGTACTCAGCGGGACGAGCCACGGAAGCGAGGGAAGCGCTGGGGTTGTTGCCGACTTTGTAGCCGTAGTTAAGACCGCCGGGAGAGATGTTCGCTCCGGAAAGACCGTCGTATCGCAAATTCGCTTTGGTGTAGTTTTGGAACCATGCCGCGCTTCGAGTCAAAAAGTTCGAGTAGCCTGTCGAAGCGGCTCTTGGCAGAATTCCGTATGACATCCAGTATTCAAAGTTGTTGGGATCAGGATTGTGGTAAGGAGAGTCAGGGCACAACAACAACTGATAGTTCTTGATGTAGGGCTGAGCCAAGTCCTGCCAGGTGTAGATATACGTTGATTCGTCTGTGGCGTAGTTTAAAATAACGCTTTCATCGTAGTCTTGAGTGTACATAGCCATGGCAGTGCCGAGGTTTCGCGCATTTGAGAGGCACGAAATTTTTCTGGCTTGTTCGCGAGCTTGTGCGAAGACTGGGAAAAGAATTGCGGCTAGAATCGCGATAATTGCGATGACGACGAGAAGTTCGATTAGGGTGAACCCTGAGCGAGCGCCTCTTGACTTGCTTGAAACCATGAGAAGAACCTCCATTAAAATAGAACCTGTTAAGTTCCGGAAATTTCCACAGAGCGTATGACTCCGCAGAAAACTGTTGAAAGGCGAATAACCTCTAACAAATTGTTTTTACTGACTAAGCTAACTCTAAACTCTAGAAAAAATGATTCAACATCGTGCTATAGAAATATGCAAGTTTAGAACAGCCTGTACCTCTTCCCTCCTTTCTATTGTTTCGAATCAATTGCCGTCAATTATACAATATTAATACCAAATTCATTGTACCATACGCGTTTGTAAAAATTGCGCTATTCAATCGAAAAATTTGCAAGAAAAATTGTTGTGGAAGCAAATTGCAATTAATATCAAAATTGAACGGATTGCCTGTTTATTAAGTAGTCCTTTTTTAGGTGAACTTGCAGTCGAAAATAACTTTCTGTATTTGACACGCTTTAGCCGCGTTTGTTCCCAAAAATGCAAGTCCCGATTGATTAAGGCGGTTTAATGCAAAAGACTATCATCCCCATTCGACTCCGTACTCTTCCAATAATTTCCCCAGTTCGCAGAGCGGCAGCCCCACCACATTAAAAAAATCTCCCTCGAAACTCTCGATGAGGGGGGCGGCAAATCCCTGCGCTCCATAAGAGCCGGCTTTGTCCATCGGTTCCCCGGTGCGAACGTAGTTTTGGATCATCCTATTCGTCAAGTCCCGAAATCTAACTTTCGTTTTTACCGCTCTGCAGATCGGTTCTGCATTCGTTTCTTGCATCCCGACACATATAAGCGCAATTCCGGTGTAGACATAATGGTCTTTGCCCGAAAGTAGCGTGAGCATCCTAACTGCGTCCGCTTCATCGCGAGGCTTGCCGAGCGGCTTCCCTACCCCTTCCTCCATTGAAACGAGCGTGTCCGCACCAATGACCCATCGCTCCGAAATCGGCTCAAGCGGGAGTCTCCTAATTCTGGTCGCTACCTCCAGAGCTTTTTGCGAGGCAAGAAACATCACGAATTCAGGCAAAGAGATCGCATAATCCGGAGCCGGAGGCTCTTCATATCGACTAGGTATGATTTGGAAGGGCAATCCAAAAGTGGAAATCAGCTCTTTTCGGCGTGGCGAGGCGGAGGCGAGGATGAGTTCGATGTCAGGATTTGAGTTCATGTTTGAATTATTACAACAATTCCGCAGCGGAGATAATGCTCTGGGCAATCTCTCGCATCTTCTTATTTTGGTTTCGCGCCTGGAAATGGATGCGTTTGAAGGCTTCGGATTCGCTCATGCTGTGCCTGTCCATCAGAATTCCTTTCGCTCGTTCAATGAGCTTCCGAGTTTCCAGCGTATCTTTGAGCGAGTCGATTTCTTTTTGTTGAAAGCGAATTTCGGCGAAACGACGAACCGCTATGGCGAGGGCGGGCGCTAGATCTTCTTTGCGGAAAGGTTTCATGATGTAAGCCAGAGCGCCTGTCGCAGAGGCTTGATCGAGAAGTTCCTCCTCGTTAAAAGACGATAAAAAGAGGATGGCGCATGGAGTGTCGCTCAAGATCGTACGAGCGGCTTCTATGCCGTCCATTATAGGCATTTTAATGTCCATAATGATCACATCCGGTTTGTGGAGTTTCGCCGCTTCCACCGCTTGAACTCCGTTTTCAGCTTCGGCTACGACAGTATGTCCCAATTTTTCCAAGCGTGCGCGAATGATGGTTCGGGTGAGTTGCTCGTCTTCTGCGATGATCGCCTTCAAGGGTTCCATCTAATAGGTATCCTTTCTGGTTTCAGTCTCAGGTACGTCCATTTCTTCACACTTTAAAGAGCTTTCGGAAAACGCAAGAATCGTCGTCGAAAATTCGTTCAGTGAAAAATCCGTAGTCCCGGGAACGGCACAATGTTAGATAGATCACTTTTCTTCATAATCGTCGACGATTCCTGCATTGAGATCAATCGTTCTTAGTTTCTTCGTCAGTTTTTCCCTCTTCGTGCTTTTTTAAAGCGGTTGCGGTGCGAGAAAGCCCCCCTTTCCTTCCTATTTCCGCCATATGCGCACGATTTTTTGAAACGGACTGGCCTCCTTTTTTTCCGATTTGAGACATGTGCGTTCTATCCTCAGCCACTTTTTGTCCGCCGGCGCTCCCTGCTTCCGCATGTCCCTGCGGATCGCCATGCCACCCTCTTCCGCTCACGCTGTTCCGTTTCTCTTGTTCTGCCGAACGCTCCGCATTGGAAACTTGCCCGACAGTTGAATCCGTTTGAATTGTCATCATGAACTCCTCGAAATATTTGATATATGTGTTTAGCGCTCATATTCGTTTAAATTGCAAAAAAGCCTGTTGGCGCATCAGGACGTTCGGATCCAGCGAAAGTAGGCATGAAGTCGAACGCCTGAATAAAAACTTATACGTGTTTGCATGGCGGATTGTTCTTAAATCGGATATTTGGAGGATAAAATCAAGATGAAACGATATCGAGACCGCTAGGCGTAAGAAAACGATCCCGCATCTCGCGCGTGAACGAGGTCGGTTTGCCTTCGCGATTCACAAGCACGGAGAGAGTCTCTCCTTCCGCGACGCGAGTATCCCCGCGCGTAATGACATAACCGATTCGAAACGACGCCCGGCGCATCTCGATCACATAGGCGTAAATCTCGATTTCCTCGTCATAAGCTACCGGAGCAAGATAGCTGCAATTGGCTTCCGCTATAGGAAGAAACAGCCCCGCCGCTTCCATCTGCAGATAGTCTATTCCCCGCGCCCGGCAGAACTCCGCCCTGCACGCTTCAAACCAGACGAAATAGTGGGCAGTATGCGCTCTCTGCATCTGATCCGTCTCAAAGTAGCGCACTCTAATTCTGCAACGTTCCCCGTTCTCGTTCGGTTCCAATCTTGCACGCGTTCTCGACATTGTCGCCTCCAATCTTCATTCAATACTACCTCAACAAAGTGCGGCATAGACATCCTGATCGAGACCAAAAAAGGATTTCTTTCCGGCGCTGTTGAAATTTAAGGATCAGATTAGAACTCGAAATTTGATCGTTTCCCACTGTTCGGAGGTCTCCATGCAACGTTCCATCGCTCCTAAGCTACTATTCATCTTGCTCCTGAGTGTTTTGCAGCTCTTTTCAATCTCGGAAGCAACTGCGGATGACGGCATTTTTCCGCCCTCTGTCGTAGCCAAACCTTTTATAGATTTCGACGGCAAAGGGTTCATTGTCAATGGGAAACGGGAGTTTATCGCTTCCGGCACATTGCACTACCCTCGCGTTCCCCGCGCGCTGTGGCGAGACAGGCTCATGAAAATCAAACGATCCGGGTTCAACTGCGTTGAAACCTATGCATTTTGGAATCTTCATGAAGCGCAGGAAAACAAGTGGGATTTTTCCGGCGAGAAAGACTTTGGGGCGTTTCTCGCTCTCATTAAAGAGCTTGGGATGTACAGCATCGTTCGCCTTGGTCCCTATGTCTGTGCGGAGTGGGATAGCGGCGGATTCCCTGTCTGGCTTAAGTTCAAACCCGGAGTGCGCGTTCGCGAAGACAACGCTCCCTATCAAATCTACACGGATCGTTGGCTTGAGAAGATCATGCCGATCATCGCGAAGAATCAGATCAATCGCGGCGGGAGCGTCATTCTCGTGCAACTCGAAAATGAACATCCGCAAGGTTGGGGCAAAGAGATGCCGAACGGTTACTTCAAACATCTGAGAGAAAAATCCCTTTCACTAGGGTTGGAGGTCCCCTACTTTTTCAGCGGTCTGCATCACGGCAGCGACCCCGCCGGGGAGACCCCGTGGGATAGTAAAGATCGAACGAACCCCTGGTTCTCTACTGAGTTCTGGCCCGGCTGGTACGACCTTTACGGCAACCTCGAAGACAGCAGATACTACGGATTCGTGCATGGATTCTGGAAGGTTCTCGCTCATGGCGGCAACGGCGTCAATTTCTATATGTTGCATGGAGGTTCGAATTTCGAGAACTGGAACGACAACGACACAGCAGCTTCCTATGATTACGCAGCCGCCGTCGGACAAACCGGAGACTTGCGTCGCATCGGTTACTCTTTCAAAAGGATCGCGCTGTTCGCACGAAGTTTCCCGGACATTCTGGAAAACAGCGAGAACGCCACAGACCTTTACCAGGATTTCGCCTCTGAAAAGACGATGCATGCCCTTGCACGAAAGAGTCCTGCAGGAACCGTCGTTTTTCTGGACAGTCGATCAAAATCTCCCATTCCAACCCGAATCAGAAGCGATAACGGAAGTTTGATGCCTTCTCATGCGCCATTGCTGGCTTTTCCGGGCGAGATGATCCCTATTTTGAAAGACTATGCGGTATCGCCGGAAGTGAAGCTCAATCTCAGCGCCGCTCGTATTATGGGGATTCTTCGACAGGGGGATTGGACGACGATCATCACGTTCGGGGCGGCATACGATCCTAATCCCGGTACGTCCATTGTTCCAAACAGCGTGGGAGAAATGGATTTTACGATACCCGCGGAAGGATTTCAACTCCTCAAAAATGTTTCCGTAGGGGAGATTTCGCCGGGACTAGTTCGAGACCCATTAAATCCTGCTCGCCTAAAATTAAAAATCGCCTACCCTGCGCTTGAAACTGTGAATGAATACGTTTTTGCCATTGCATCCAAAAAGGGCGTAAATGAAGAGACGCAAAAGTATCGAATTCTTGCGATGGACAGAAATCGAATGCACCTTACATGGTTTGCTGAAGCGTCCGGAAAGCAAATAGTATTGAGCGGAATGGACTTTCCCGGCGATCTAGTCCGAAAAGACGGCAAACTGAGAATACGGATCGAGACCGGAATCACTCATGTCATCCCTCATCCTGTCGCGATGTATGCGTTCGGCTCAGAGGGACAGACGAATATTTTGCGAGTCTCAGACCCGAAAATGGAAAAATATCTAACCAGGTACGATGCTTTCGGCGTTCCCATCGGGGCGGAGACAACCGGAGAAGTCGTCTTGTCTCCCTGGGAAATGAGAAAAGGAGACAGGGAAGCTGAGAACAACTACTTTGCAGGAGGGTGGAAGTTCTCGCTTGCTCCCCAACCTATGGGTTCCGACGGGGACGCAGGCTCCTATGCATGGTATCGTTCCACCTTGAGGGTTCCGAAGGCTGGGTCACGAACCATGAATTTTAGCGACGTCGGCGATGTCATGACGCTTTTTGTGAATGGGAAAAAAATCGCGAACACAAAGCCTGAACAGCGAAATGAGAGAGCGATCCAAAGACAGATTCCAGTTGAATTGAACGCCGGGGAGAACTCTATCGCCGTATTGACGGCGCACAACGGCAGAAACAAACTCTTCAACTACCTGGGAAAGATCGACATAATCGCTTCGAAAGGACTTTCCGGACAGGTGACTCTCTCCGAAGGCAAAGCGATTGAAAACAAAATTACGAGTTGGACCTGGCGACCTGCGGAAGCGAAAGACGAGAAGTTGGCGCAGATACCCCCCTCTCTGCTTGAGGGT
>JAYVOT010000337.1:0-2007 GCA_043757795.1 Chthonomonadaceae bacterium
CGATCTTGCGCTAGTCGAAAAACTTGTCAAAAAACACTCAAGAGAGCTTGCCGCGATCATCACGGAGCCGGTGATGTGCAATAGCGGTTGCATTCCGCCGGAACCCGGTTTTTTGCAGGGCTTGCGCGATCTGTGCGACAGCTATGGAATCCTGCTCATTTTCGATGAGGTTATAACAGGGTTCCGACTGGGCTTAGGAGGGGCGCAAGCGCATTTCGGCGTCACGCCTGATCTGGCGATATTCGGAAAGGCGATGGCGAGCGGTTATCCGATCTCCGTTCTTGCGGGAAAAAAAGAATGTATGCAACTTATCGCCGACGGAAAGGTGATCCATGCAGGCACAATGAACGCGGGCAATGCTAGCATCGCCGCCGCCGCCGCAACGATTGAAGTGTTGGAAGAAGAGAACGTTCACTCTCGTCTGCATGATTTGGGGCGCAAACTGATGTCCGGTCTGCAAAGCGTCGCTCAAGTAGCCGACCAAAAATTTTTGGTTCAGGGTCTCGGTCCAATGTTCCACTGCGGATTCATTGACAGGGCAAGAGTGACTGATTTCCGGGGAACTCTTCTTTATGACAAAGCGAAATACGGGCGTTTCCTTGCGAAAATGCAAGAGCGCGGCATAAGGCTAATAGGGCGCGGACTCTGGTATTTATCCGCCGCGCATACCGAGGAAGAGATCGACATCGCTGTCAATATGGCGAGGGAATCGCTCTTGGAGGAGAAAGATTGAGAGAGACTAAATGTCAACGAATCGCAATCCTGACAGGTGCAATGGCAATGCTTTGCTTCTTGACGAGTTTTGGGTATGAGAGCAAGGCTCAAACGAAAGGGAGGATGGAAGTGAAGGATAAAAAAATCATTGAGATCAGTTGGAGCAGCCCTACTCCTTCGTATTTCCGAGATCACATCAAGCAGATTGAGAAAGCTCCTGTGAACGGTCTGGGCTTAAAATTGCCGGACAGCGTGGGAGGAGGCAACGTTTTCCGAATCGACCTCTGGAAAGAGACCAGAGAAAAGGATCGAAATGAGCAACTCGACATCATGGCGTCCTTGCCGAAATCAAAAGTTCTCACCGATAATTTCGTGACGCTTCACGGCGAATCCACGTTGGATTGGTTCAATGATGCGGATTGGAAAGTCGTTGAGGAGAACCTGCGATTCTGCGCTAAAGCTGCGAAAATCAGCGGTTTCAAAGGCGTGTTCTGGGATGCCGAACCCTACGGCAAGGTGAACCCGTGGAACTACTCCGCCCTCCCGGAAAAAGCGAAACACACTTTCCTTGAGTACGCGAAACAGGTTCGAAAGCGCGGAGGGCAGTTTGTTCGCACCCTGCAATCCGAATTCCCCGGAGTTGTAATTCTTTCGATGAGGCAACTCTCCGATTTCCAAGACGGGTCCCCCTTCAGTGCGCACCTCCTTCCCTTGAGAGGTGAACATCTTGACCCGAAATACATCGACAACGAACTGAGTTTCTCCTATTGGGGGTTGCATGTCGCTTTCACCGACGGAATGTTGGATGCGCTTGATACTCGGTCGAGGTTGGTGGATGCAAACGAGGACGCCTATTTCTATACTTCTGAATTGGAGTTTTTCAAGGTGTATCACACCTTGAAAGTTGAGGCGCAAGCGTTGATTTCGCCGGAAAACCGAAACAAATTCGCGACGCAATACGAGGTTGGGCACGCGATTTCTACGGACTATACTGCAGGCGGATGGGCAGGCAAACTGAATGCTTTCCCCCGCTGGTTGGACGGCCAGGCGACCGTGTTGACGCCCGAGCAGAGAGCGCAGTGGTTGGAACATAATGTTTACTACACGCTCGCCACTTCGGACCAATACTGCTGGATCTATTCGGAAGCGATCAATTGGTGGGAACAAAAGAACATTCCCCCGGGCTTTGAAGAAGCCATTCGATCCGCAAGAAGCAAATATGAGGCAGGGAAACCTCTGGGTTTCAAGATCGAAATGATGATGGAGGCTGCGAGGGAACGTTTGAAAGCGAAA
>JAYVOT010000338.1:0-7311 GCA_043757795.1 Chthonomonadaceae bacterium
GGAGGAACAGGCGGAGGAACGACGGTGACTTCCGACGTTGTGCCCGAGTCCGGCAGCTTGTGGTTATTTCTATTCGGCGGCGGCGCGATCGCTCTTTCCGCTTTGGTTGGTAGGCGTATCTTACCTAAAGCTAGCGTCTAATCTCAATCGCTCCATAAGTTTATGAAACCCTTCCCCGCTTTTCGTATACGGGGGTAGGGTTTTTTTAGTCATGTTACGCACTTCGTAGGAAGTAATGTCGCAGTGTTGAAAACACCGGGTTCATGAGATTCAGGGTTCGGGCGTCGGTGACTGGAAGCGCTCTGCGCTTAGCCGGGTGTTGAAATGAAAACACTCGGCACAAAAATGGGCGTTCTGCGGTTGCAAGATTCCGGGGTCTCAAAAAATCAATCCATATGAGTCAAGTTTGAAGGTCCTGCATAGCTATGTCCAAAAACGCTTCCCGCCAATAGCGCACTTGCAAAGCGGCTCTGCCCGATGTGACGATTCGCAACTCTCCGCCACCCTTTCCGCCTCCCCTCTTCCAAGTGAGGAACGAACGCTCAGGAGAGGGGCCGAGGGCATACGCGTTAACTTAAGCCGCAAGTTCTTCTCAAGCGCGCCCCCGGCGCTCCAGAACGAACTTTCGGCTTAAGTTAACGCATATGGGGCCCGGGGGTGAGGTTCCCGAAGTTGCGTGTTGGATTATTGCCCGAAGGGCTTCCTGCCGAAGGCGCTATAGCGAAAAAGCTCTGCCCGTCGTGACGATTCGCATCTATCTTACTCCCCCTTCTCCCGCAGCGCGGGAGAAGGAGGTTGGGGGGATGAGGGCTCCCCGCCAATAGCGCTATAGCAAAGCGCTTGCCCGTCGATATAACGCCTTCGGCGTTTCTCACGTCCGGAGAACGCCCATTCATTTGCCGGGTGTTTTCAACAAACGGATTTGTTGGTTGCGTGACATGAGTTATTCGATTGAATTCTTAAGACGTATTAAAGCAGGAGTTTTTAAGCAACGTCAGACAAGTCGGAGGGCGTACGGAGCGCTCGAATGTCTTCACCTCTCTTGTCTCGCTCTCTCAAATCCTCAAGAAATTGTACAAATCCGACTTGCGGCTTCCAGCCGAGCAGAGTGTGCGCTTCTGACAAATCGTGTTGTTCAACCTGATCCGGCATTGAGATCGAGTACTTTTCAATCAAAACTGCAGCGCCGGGGACTTGAGTCTCGCACCATTCTAGTCCCAGACGACTAAAATCGCTTCGTACGGATTCAGGCAGATGATGATCCGAATGCACTATGGTGCGAAAAAGTCCGATTTGCTTTGCAACGGCCGCTTTCAATGCAGCGACTGTCGCGGAGGCGACATCACGGCGATCTACGCCGTTTCGGAGGAGCTTCGCGCCGAAATCCAGATAAGATTTAGGCACGAAATCATGATACCGAAGCATTGCTACGGAAGCGCCGCTCGTCTCTCGTAACGTTCTGCACAGGTCCTCGCCGATCACTTTCGTGACGCCGTAGACCGATCCCCAACCGAAAGCCATTGAAGAGGCGTAGACGAACGCCTGGATTTTCTCTTCCCGACAAGCCTGCATGACATTAAAAGTTCCGTCAACATTCACGGAGAAAATCGTCTCATCGCTCACAGGCGGAACATGAGCACAGTGCCAGGCTCCAAGATGTATTACAGCGTCCGCTCCGCGAACCGCCTGTCGAACATCCTCCGGAGTTCTCGTATCGCAACGTACGAACTCTCCCAATTTAGAACATGATGCCGGCGGCGATATGACATCCGCCATCCTAATCTCCACCCCTGCCTCGACTAACGCGCGACAAACGGCTTGTCCGGCATTGCCTGAAGCTCCAGTGACCAATACTCTCATTGAAAAAATCTCTCCTTAGTTCTCGAGTCGCTCTATTGACTTGATTTCCGGCAGAACCTGCTTTCCGGATCGCAATCTGCAAGTTTCTCCCTGAATTCTACCACCAGTGAACTTTATCGTCTCCAAGCAGCATTTGCATATAGTTCAGTTGCCCGGTATGATACATCATATGGATACCTGTCAATTCAGCCATGCTGTAACGACTCATCGCTCCATTGAAAAATTCCGGATCATTTTCGGAAAAAGTGTCCGAGTTCATCGCCAGTATTACGTCTTTTAGATGACATGTAGTCTCCTCCAAATATGCCAACACCTTTTGTTGAGTGTCGAAGCGTGCTCGTTCACCAGCATTCTCTTCCGCCGAAAGCGCGGGTTTGGGAGTTCCTGCAAGACGCAAAGCCATGTTTTGATTCGTTGCAGCGCACTCGGCAACCATATCTAGAGCTGTCCGAGCGCAACCTCCAAAAACGGCGTTTTGCTTCTCTTCAGGAAGCGCTTTAAGGTCTTTCACTAAAAAATCATAGGATCTCGAAATCATGGAGATCAGATTCGCTCCGGGGTCAAATGTTGTCATAGCTTGCTTTCGTTTTCCGTCTTCGGCAGACTGTAAAGTTCGATTCGATACCCTTCCGGGGAGTGGAAAAAAAGTTGAAGCGGCCCGTCTGGCCTAGGCGAAGGCCCCTCGAACCCAGTCATGCCTTTAGCTTCCAACTCTTTTTTCGCTTCATACACATCGTCAATCAGAAGTGCGAAATGATGATGCCGCCTTGACGCCGGAACAAGAGCAGGATCCTCTATGAGGTGCAATTCTTGGCTTCCAAGCGCAAACCATGCGCCGGGAAATCCGAACGCCGGGCGCGGCAACTGCGGAAGCCCCAAAATCTCTTTGTAAAAATGCACCTCGCTCGCGAGGTCTTTAACGTGAATCGCAGCATGATTCAATTCCTTGATCGTGATCGCCATCTATATAATCCTTCCGTCAAACAATTTGAGAATCGAAACCTTGAACTTCAACAACAGATTACCCTGTACTCAAACTTCATGCTTAGAATCGACTATAGTTTTTCAATGATTTCTACTATTGGTTGAGTTTCCGCTTCAAGAACCCAGTAGAGTCCGTTTCTTCTTGCCATGAATTTGTGGCCTATGAACATGCGTCTGATCGTGGCGCAGTCCGGGTGGTACTGTTTCAGAATTTCGTTCACCCTCTTCTCCGTGTATTGTATCCCCAGGTCAAACCGCTTTGCCAGGAACTTCAAAATTACCAACAATTTTTTCTGATGAACGGGTATCTCTTTCAATTTACCATCCACTATGAAATGGTTGAGAACGTTCCTTTCAAAATTATCGCTTGCTTCGTATTCAGCATCGGAGTCAAAAGGCTTCGGCTTGAGCATCTTCAATACCGAATGAATGTCTTCGGCTCGATAACGGTAGTAGTGGGAGTTCTTCTCTACCCTCATCTCCACTAACCCTAGCTCTTTGAGCATTGAAAGATGGGAAGAGACGGTGGGTTCTTTCAACTCCATCAACTCCGCCAAATCTTTTACCGTTCGTTCCCGATCGGAGATCAAACCGATTATTTTCAAACGGCTCCGATCCGCCATCGCCTTGAGCAGGTTCAGAACTTGATCGAACTGCTCTTCATTCAATTGAGTCAAATCACCCTCCATCTAATTAGGTTTACAGCTAATTAGATGAATAATACCGTAATCGTATCATAATGTCAAGAGTGGTGACCTAAATTGATTCCGACACGACTGCGCCCGCGACGCTCTTCGTCCCCAATTTTAGGGATTGCGTCCTCTGCGCGCCTGATGCGTACTTTATTTAGACTAATAACATTTCTCCTCTCCCGTCTCCTCTCTTCTCTCATTTCGCCCATGCAAAAATATTTTTTTGACGACTGCAACTTTTTTCAACGCTTCCATGTCACTCTTTGTGAAGACAGTTTTCCACGGTGAATGCAATCCAATGCAACCGTTCGCTCCCTACAGGCGATGATGACAATGATGACTCTAAACCCAACCGATGAAAAACTAGTGGCTCGAACTCTGACAGGAGATCGAAGCGCGTTCCGCTTACTAGTGGAACGACACTATGCGAACGTCTTCCGGTTGTGCAGAAGCATCCTCAGAAGCTCGGAGGATGCCGAAGACGCAACTCAAGAAGTCTTCGTCCGCGTCTTCCAGGCTCTTGGGCAGTTTGCCGGTCGCGGAGCCTTCGGAGCCTGGCTGCGAAGACTGACTGTCAACCACTGCCTCAACAGAGTGCAGAGCGCGAGCGCGAAAGTCGCTTCACGCTCCACTTCGCTCGATCTGTTAGCGGATACCCTCCCCGCCGCCTATGAAGACGACCCGGAGGAGAGACTCCTCCGCAACGAAGATCGAGCTAAGATCAAACAAGAACTCGATGAACTACCGCCTTCTCAGCGAGCTGCGCTGAGTTTGCGACTGATTGAAGGACTCTCCTACGAAGAAATCGCCGACATGATGGGCGTACCGGTCAATAGCGTCCGGTCATGGCTGCATCGCGGACGAGCGCGACTTCGCGAGACTCTGAAAGAGGTCGTGAAAGGATGAACTTAAATGGCAACCGATAGACCATCTCTAATGATGGTTGATCTCCCGAACGGCAATACCGGATTTTATCCGGGAACCCCGGCCGGGTCTATTCCTACGCCGCCGGACTCCGGCGACGGCTTCAACTTCGGCTCTGACGGCCCGCAGTCCGAAGCCTGCAAGTTGGTTTCGGTCAATCTCTCCGCATATCTGGATTCCGAACTTGACGCCGATCTCGAAATGATCGTCGAAGATCATCTCAATCATTGCGCTGACTGCGCAACGCTCACAGAGGCTATGGAGGCTACAGACAGCCAAATACAACGGGAGTGGCGCAACATTGCGCCACTCCCGTCGTCGTCCAAATTCAAACATTCAATTGATTCTATCATGGCGGCTTTGCCTGGCAAACCTGAGAAAGAGAGCGTTTTCGCACCGAAGCGAATTCACGCGCGTACCCGGTGGGTGCGATTTGCAACCGGAATCACAAGTATTTTCGCATTTTTAGGAATGCTTTTCGGAAGCTATCTCGTAGGATTTCAAAACGGCAAACTGAGTTCTTTCCAGCGGAAAGCCGCCGATCTACGTAGTTCGGCTCCCCTGCCCCGGTTCGCTTTAACGCGATACGAATTGCGACAACCCGCTTCGATTGACGTTCCTCCGCCAAGATACAACCTACTTCAAAGATAATTCGTTGAATGAATTTCACACTCTCTTCCATATTCCCGGCGCGCTATGATATGATATACGCATGAAAATCACGTTTCTAGGTACTAGTTCCGGCGCGCCAAGCCGACATCGGAATATAAGCGGCATCGCTCTGCAACTGCCTCAGAAAGCTACGCTCTGGCTTTTTGACTGCGGGGAAGGAACTCAACATCAAGCATTACGCTCTACGCTCCGGATCAGTCAACTCGAAAGAATCTTCATCACGCATCTGCATGGAGATCATATTTTCGGGCTTTTAGGGTTGCTCGCCTCACGTTCATTGCAGGTAGGAGGAGTGTCGCCGGTCACGATCTATGGGCCGCCAGGTTTGTCGGAGTACGTTCGGCAATCGCTTCATTGGAGCCAAATGCGCCCCGGATATCCCATAGAAGTGAAGACGATCACTCCGGGAATCGTTTTTGAGGACGAAGATTTCACTGTTCGATGCACTCCTGTACAACACCGAATCCCCGCCTTCGCCTACTCAGTCACGGAGCGCGATCAACAAGGGCGCTTCGATGCCGACAAAGCGCAGAGAATGGGAATCGAACCAGGTCCTATCTACGGAATATTGAAAAACGGCGGAATTGCGACTTTAGAGGACGGAAGAGTTGTGAGCGGAGCGGATTTGACCGGACCGACGCGCGCCGGGCGAAAGTTCGTCTTTTCCGGCGATACGACCTATTGCGCAAATATGGTTGAGATCGCTCAAAATGCGGATTTGCTAGTCCACGAATCGACTTATCTTGAAGAAGACCGCGCCCTGGCGGAAAGAGCTTCCCACTCGACGGCGATGATGGCGGCGACAGTCGCAAAAGAGGCGGCAGCCAAGCGTTTGATCTTAACGCACTTCAGCGCAAGATACGACGCGGATGGGGGGAATAGAATGGCGGATCTGCTCGCCGAGGCGCAATCGGTATTTCCTTCCGTTCAATTAGCGCACGATTTCCTCACTTATGAGATTCCTCGGAGTGAGAGTGAGCGGTCAAACGAATAGCGTTTCCAGAGACTTTGATCGCTTTCCAGGATTGATTGATCGGCGTGAAAGCCATCAGTATTCCGGTCGCTCCGCCTTTTATCGCTTGCTCGATCTGAGCTGATCTCTGCTCCGGGGATACGTCCCAACCCTGCAATACCGCTGTCAGGGATTGTTTTGGCGCGATTTGCAGATACCTGCCAAGAGCGCCGGCTACCCATCCCGCTTCAGAACCGAACCGAACATCGTCCTTTTTATAAAGTTTGTAGAGGGTTAAAAGAGCGCGATTTTCAAAAGCTTCCATTGACTTGACAAGTCCGGGATAGTAGTCCAGGCTACAGGGGTGAGAACATGGGATGCCGTGACACGCCCCAGCTTCACCGCCGTCCGGGCTAACGACTCCCCCAACCTCCAATCCATTCTCACACTCTTCGCAAAGGGTCGGGATCACCTTGAGTTTTGGAAAAGCGGACGCCACAGCGGAAGCGAACCGTTCGGAAAAGTAGATATTGGGATGATTATAGGGCGCGACTGCCAACTTGTCGCCGGGGGAGTTGTCCCAGGAGCGACAGAGCGGATTTCCGCACCCGCAACCGTTCGGCGCGCCCTGAATATCGCAAAGATAGACGCCGCTCAGACCTTGAACATTGCTTAGAGTCGCTGTGACCCTTTTAAGCTCATAATCGAAAACCGATTTGTTGTTGACGCAAACCCAGGGGGATACCACGAACCTGCCGGGCCTCCCCGCCAACCATTCCGAGTGTTGGGGCGTATGAAGCCACTCCGGGTGCAACCTCGCTGCAGTTTCGTCCCGCCCCGCTTGGATCCAGCCGTATACTGCCAGTTCCGCCTGTTTCGCAATCCCGATCACGGTTTGCAAATCATTTTTTTTTACTCCCAGATCAAAAGCGACTGCTGAGAAACCTTGATTTCGCAATGCCTTTGCCTTCACAAGGTCAAACCCGCTCGTCTCTACAAATGCCGACTTGAACAGTTTTTGCGTTTGCGAAGTTTTGAGTTTGGGGACTTTCGGGATCTCGGTTTTCGGATGCGCCGAACTCCAGGCATACCATCTGCACCGAGTGAATGAAATTTTGGGCAATGGCGCATTACTTGAATTTTGCCTCATGTTTCCCTCAATGTCCCACGAAAATGGGTTGTTAAAGTCGGCTACGCTATTTGTAGAGTAAAAACGTTCCCCTTCAA
>JAYVOT010000339.1:0-7295 GCA_043757795.1 Chthonomonadaceae bacterium
GAGAGTTTAAGCCGGACGCGCTCGCGCTCGCTGCGTTCGGTCAGATCATACCGCAGGCTCTGTTGGACATTCCTCCTTTAGGTCCTATCAACGTCCATGGCTCTCTACTCCCTAAATATAGAGGAGCGGCTCCTATTCAACGAGCGATCATGGCGGGCGAAAAAGTCACCGGCGTCACGACGATGCGGATGGACGCGACGCTGGATACGGGCGATATTCTCCTCTCCGCATCCATTCCCATTGAGATAAACGATACTTCCGGAACTCTAATTGATAAACTCGCATCGCTGGGGGCCGTTCTGCTCGTTGAGACTCTTGAAGGACTCTCAAGAAGAACCCTCCGGAGAATTCCGCAAGATCACGCTCAATCCACCTTCGCGCCCGCGCTCACTCCGGAAGACGCGCTCATTCGATGGGAAGAGAGTGCGGAACGGATTTGCAATCGAGTTCGCGGACTGGTTCCGAGGCTGAGCGGCGCGACGGAGATAGAAGGCAAACGGCTGAAAGTGTGGGCGGCTGAGGCAGTCCAAATTCCTGAGCAAACAGCGGCGCCCGGCATCGTGATCGGCGTTCAGAAGAGACCTGCAGGAGTTTTAGTTGCGTCGGGGCAGGGCGGAGTCGTGCTTTTGACAGAGGTTCAGCCGGAGAGCGGAAAACGCATGAGCGCCGCGGATTGGGCGCGGGGAGTACGCCTGACGATTGGAAGTCGTTTTGAAACTATCAAGGGATTGGACATGCCCGAGAGTATCGGGCAGTGAAACGCTCCTCCGAGGAATGGGCATCCCAAGGAAGCGTGTACAATTCCAAAGTCCTTTTTTCATTGCAAAGCGCCGATGGCGGAACGCGGACTATGTAAGGGACCGTTCGAGGTCGCTGACTGCAATAGTAATGTGATTAAGACCTTGCATCATTGAATCGTCGCTCTGTTATTGCGTAGAGGAGTTTGCTAAAAACCGACGGCGTAACCTGTGTGCGGGCGCGTCTCTTCGGTGTGAAAAGCGAGTACTATGTCGGACTTGGGCACACCCAATTCTTCAAGGTCGTAGGCGATTCCGTCCTCAGTTCCGTCACGTTGTATCCAAATTTTGCCGTCGATGATGTCGAGTTGAGCGAGGCATCCATGAATGCGCCTCGTCCGCCCCTCCCAACCTATCGACATCACCAGATAACGATCATTCTTTTCATCATACACCGCTTCGTTCGTCACCGCTCTACCGGAGTATTTGCGAACTGCGATAGGTTCCAGAACAGTACGGATGATTTCACGATATCGAACTAGTTTTTCCATTCGACTATCTCCTCTTTTTCCGAATCATAGACTATCATTTTCAACTTGGCATGCCTCAGAAGCATCTTGCCAATGGCTTCGTCAAAAATAGCTTCGTAGGTCGCTATCCGGATCGCGAGGAAGAGAGTTCGTCCGACATTCTCTGGAGATTCCAGAAGAGCGCCTTCATATAAGATGTATTGCCCAAGAGCTTCTTTGAGATCTTGTATGAGTGAAGGTTTTATAAAACTCTTAATCTCGACAGCGATTCGCTCACCGCCTCGTTCAGCCGCCAATATTCTTTCTGCTCCCAAGTCAATCAACAGATCGGTTTTCCCAACTGAGACGGTTAGAGGATCATGCGTGATTGTCCATCCGTCTTTTTTAAGAGCAATTACGAATGTTTCGTGGTAAAAGTCTTTTGTCGGCATTTAGTTCGCCTTCCGGATTCAGAGATGCAATAAGAGGTGAAGGGAGTCCAAAATCGAAGAGGAGCAGACGTTCAACTACTGTATAGTGACAGCCGGAGTCAATTCGTTGAGGTTGATGACTTGATCGCCGATGTAAGGAATTCGTACCAAAAGGTTGCGATCTCCCGCGTTGGACATGCAGAAGACCATTCCGCGCTCCATTCCAATCGCCTCTTGAGCGAGATCCGAATCTATCGTGACCTTATAAAAGAGAGGCAATACGCCTTCCTGAAATTTGCCGATCTCGAAAGGAACTTGAGTGGGAACCAATTCATCCGGTTGATACTCGAAAATGAAGCTGTTTTTGCGATCCGCCAATCCTCTACGAGCATACAAGACTATTGCGGATATTCGTCGAGTGTTGTCAAATGTCGCGCCCTTGAAGACGCCGACGGCTCTCGCCAACAACTCGACTGCATCCTTCTCGGTCACAAACTGCCGTTCGATATGCTCGCCCGCCGCCCCCCCGAACTCTTCCTTTAGATCCTCCAACTCATAGTAAGCTCCGGCCTCCGAAACCACGATGCGTACGGCAGGATTTTGATAGACGATTCCTTCACCCACAATCTCTTTCAAGTAGTTGATTTGATTCTGGTAGTGCTTCTGGTATTCCGCGCGAATCATCGCCAACTCGACTTTTTGCATTGTATCAAAGGGTTTGACTTCGTCCATATATCTCCTATGTTCACTGGAATTGCCGGAAGCGTTTTTCCATCCGCGGAATATTCCTCTGAAACTTGCTGCCGAGCGAGCCGCATAATAAATTACGCTGCTCGGTAAACATCGGCTTGTTGTTCTTCAGACAAGATACAAGCTCGCGCCGGAATACATGATTTTCGCATTCCGCATTCCTAGTCTAGAGAACATTCAGCGAAATGCCAACGAGCCAGGTAATTCATCGCTCGACTTCCCCAATTTTTCGTCCTTAGCATGCTCATTCATTCCACCCCCGGATCGCTCTTATCGATTGAATAGAAAGGCAGGGCTGTTAAGAAGCGCCCACATCAGATCCTGCGCTCCTTCGGCCTTGCTGCCGGCGGATTTCAGCGTTTCGATTCCGGTGACCATCTCTTTTGCAGACGGGAGTCGGCAGAGGGTGGATAAAAACATCTCTTCAACGATCTTTTCGTTCGTCGGATTCGTTGCGAGGAGTGTCACTATGCGTCCTTTGGGGTTTGAGATCGTGTCAGTCGTCGGTCCGTTAATCAAGTTCAGCGCCTGTCCGAGGCTGATCGCGCTTGATCGCTCGCACTCGCACGGAGACTGTCGCGCCGGTCTCCCGAACAAGTCTAGGAACCCGTCCGCTCCGCTTGCGTCCGCATCAGGGAGTTGTCCCGCCTTCGTGCCTTCCGGTGAGCCTGCAAAGGAGGAATGCGTGCCGGTCGCCAAATTGATCGCATCAAGAAGTTGCTCCGCCTCAAGCCGGCGGGGCGTCGCGTGGGAGAAGTTGATCGAGTCGTCCGAGTTCCACTTATTGGAAGCGATCGTCTGTTGGTAAACTCGCGAGAGCGCAATGGTTCTCAACAGATGCTTCATGTCGAAGCCGCTCTTCACGAAATCAGCGTTCAGCGCCTCCAACAGCTCCGGATTGCTTGGCGGGTTGCTCGCGCGAATGTCGTCTACCGGGTCGATAATCCCCTTTCCCAGTAGGTAGTACCAGAGGCGATTGACAATGGCGCGAGAAAAGAAAGGGTTTTCGGGAGTGGTGAGCCAGGTTGCGAACGCCTGTCTTCGATCCGTAAAATCCGCGGTTTTAGGGTTGCGTCCGACGGGAACTGCCGGCAAAACTGCGAGCCCTGTTTTCGGGTGTTGAACGTCTCCCTTGTCTCGGTTGAAGACGACCTCGGCTCCGTTGGCTCCGGGCTTGAAACCCACCTGTGCGAAGTAAGCGCCGAATTGATAGTACTGGTTCTGCGTCCAACGCTCGAACGGATGATCATGACATTTGGCGCAAGAGAATCGGACTCCCAGGAAGAGTTGAGTCACGTTCTCAGTCGCAGTCGACGTGTCTCGGACGACGCGGGAGTAGTTCGCAGGAGCATTGGAGTTGCTGTCGCCGGATGCCGTGATGAGTTCGTGGACGAATTTGTCGTAGGGCTTGTTCTCAGCGATCGAGGAGTAAATCCAATTGCGAAATTTGCGGACTCCGGCGGCTCCGAGGTACTTGCTGTTGCAATCCAACAGGTCCGCCCACTTGTTCGTCCACCGATCAATATACTCTGGCGAATCCAGAAGTTGATCAACAAGTTTTTCTCGTTTTAGTTTTGAATCGGAAGCGTCCTTGAGAAAAGCGCGCACCGTCTCAGGGGAAGGAGGCAAGCCGGTGAGATCAATGGAGGCTCTTCTGAGGAAAGTCGCGTCATCGCAGAGCGGAGACGGCAAGGCTTTGACTTTTTGAAGTTTCGCGTCAGTCAGGCGGTCGATGTAGCCGTACTCTTTCGCGTTCGGCCACCTGTAGCCGGAGCGATCACCCAATACTGTGATGTTGTTCGTAGCGTAGGTACCTTCGTAGCGCACAAGAACCGCCGCCTCGCCGCGCCTCGCCGCCGTGATGACGCCCGCAGGCGTAACAGTCGCGACCTCCGGCAGGCTGCTCGTCACCACCGCTTCACGGGTCACGTCTCGGACGCTTCCATCGGGGTAGTGAGCTTGAACGATAATTTTTTGAGTCATGCCGGGAAGCGTAAGGTTGGGTATTTTCGGCAAAACTTCCAGGCTGGCGACTCGCTTGACCTGCGCCACGTCCGATTTGACTCCCTCGCCGATCCACTGCTTCAGGACAGCGTAATAACGTGAGTCGAGTTTGAATAGAACGCCGCCCCGATGGGGAACTCCGCCTGTGGGTTTGAGGAGCATTAGGCTCTGCGCAGGGTCTGATCGGTTGAACCTGCGCGCAAGCACATCGTCGATAAGCGCATGGTGATCGTAGTCCGGATCATAGCCGCGCAATGAAAGTTTGAAGCCGTTTTTCCCTTTGGCGCTGCCGTGACAGGTTCCGGCGTTGCAACCTGATCGGCTCAAAATCGGCTCCACATCTCGAACGAAGCTGACAGGAGGCGCACTAACGCTTTTTACTTCTAAAGGAGTTTTGATCTGCAATCCGCCGACAGAGACAATCAAAGTCGACTTGCCTACTTTGACAGGGTGAAGATAGCCGTCTTTGTCGAGCGTAACGATATCCGATGCGGGCGTCAGCTTCGCAACCGAACTCAGATCGACAGAGTATCCGGAAGCCGTTTTGCCCGTCACGATGAGCGAACGAACGTCCCTCAAATCGTTGAGAGTGATGCTTGCAGGCTGCACGGAGAGCGATATCGCTTTAGGCGTCTCTGGTTTGAGCGCGGCAGGTTCGTCCGCAAAGACAGGAGCGGCGAGGGCGGCGGTCAGCGAAATCAGCAAAAGCGAGATTTTTAATTTGAATGCAGAGAATTGGATCATAATCGAGTTCATCTCCGGCGAGAAATAATTCTGAGTCTACCTTATTTTAATCTCAAGTTGTCAAGATTTGAAAGGCGCCTCGGCTTTCTCCTCATATATTGCCGACATAGGGCTTTAGGAACACTCTTCTTGCTTTCATGCGTTCGAGCATTGGGCGGAAAAGTTGGTTTTTGAAAGCGAAATTCCGAATAGAGATGATCACGCAACGCGCTTTTCACTGGAAAAGGAATGTACATACAGTTTTTTTGTCACATTACATAACTATATGTTGAAAAAAATTAGAGCTGTAAAAATTTGGACTCGTTGGGGCATATATTAAAACTATGTTCTATATCGTGATGATATCCGACTAGAGGCTTCTGAATCTTGATGTGTCACGGTCAGGTACAGGTTGTTCAACTCATCCGTCTGAGTCAAAGCCTTGCTAGTTCAGTTCGAAGGCGATTCCTTTTTGAGAAGCGTAGACGGCGGAATGCCGCTTAGACCGGGCATTTTATTTGCCTATTCGAGTTAATCAAGCCCTGAAAGGCGCCTATGATCAGGAATTTTTCATAATTACCGGACGCTTAGGGTAGAGTATGAGGAACTGCAACACGGGAGGTCATCCGTTTGAGGGAGTTGCTGCACGCTTTTGGAGTGTCTAAAGAGAGCATTTTGGTTGCAGGGCTAGGAGTAGTTCTTGCACTGCTCCTGCCTTTCGTAATTGAACAAATCCTAAAGCGCACAGGGCGCATGGAGCGAAATTTTCGGGGCGATGAAATCCCGACTAGTTTCGGAGCGCTCATTGCTATTTGGGCTATTCCGATGTTGCTGACGGATCGTTGGCTCTTTCCGGATAGGCGTGAAGAGCGTCTTTTGTGGGTTGTGTGCGTGGCAGGCTTCGGTCTTCTCGGTCTGATCGACGACGTTTGGGGCGATAAAAAAGTGAAAGGGCTGCGGGGTCACTTGAGATGCCTGATTCGAGATCGACGAATTACGACCGGTCTCGTCAAAGCGGTAGGCGGGTTGCTTCTCGCTTTCTGGCTAGCTCGTTCTCTCGCGTCTGACAATTTGATTCGCATCGGGCTTATGACCCTGGTCATCGCTCTTTCATCAAACGCGATGAATCTTCTCGACCTTCGTCCGGGGCGAGCGGGAGGAGTGTTTCTGTGCGTCGCCATTATCATTCTTGTCACTCTCTTCCGGCAGGCAGGCACGCTATTCGTTCCCGGACTCCTTTATATAATTTTGCCGGCCTTATTGGTTTGGGAGCGGGATTCGCGAGCGTCAGTGATGATGGGAGACACCGGCAGCGCTATTTTGGGAGGAACTCTTGGTTTATCCGTTTGCCTCTATACCAACCTTCCGACTCAAATAGTTGTCTGTTTGCTGCTGATAGCTTTTCATGTGCTGACGGAACGGCGCTCGCTCACTCAACTTATTGAAAGATCTCCTCTCCTCAAATGGCTGGATGAACTGACGGGCGTTCGATAGGCGTTGATTTTAGGGCGTTCCGGCAACGAAAGCGGCTCTTGAGTTGCAGTTGCAAACGGTTGCCTATAACCTCAACCCCAAACGCATATCTTCCAAAGTCAAATGCTTGAGAAGGAATTCGAGCACGATTCGTCGAATGTTAGCTGAAGAATTGTTAGTAGAGAGAGCGGTTAAGAAAGAGGTTTTCCGAATGCAGCATGCGGAGTTGTCGGGATGGCGGAACGGGTTGTTGACGCAATTGATTTTAACCGCGCCTTCCGAGGGAGACTGGGAAGAGGCATGGGGGAAGTGCGAAGCCAAAATGGAGGAAAATCGCTCGAACGCCTCCTGGCAAGGAGCGCAGTTGACACTCGATTTCGGGTCGCGTTCGCTTCCCTTTGAGCTGTTGGAATGGGTTGTGAATCGATTGAAATCCGCGTTCGGCTATCTTCCTGTGGCATTGGTCGCAACCGACATGGTCACTCGCGAATCGGCAAAGAAACTCATTCTTAATACATACTCTATGCTTCCGGGAAACAGTCGGGACCCTTCGATTGCAGTCAACAACAACAACGCGCTTTATGTTGCACAAACAGTTCGTTCCGGACAGCGAATCGTACACGACGGCAGCGTCGTTATTGGAGGAAGCGTTAACGCCGGCGCGGAGA
>JAYVOT010000340.1:0-2002 GCA_043757795.1 Chthonomonadaceae bacterium
CGCCCTTTAATCGGTAGGGTTGAAACATATGCGGGAACATCGGATGAATCGGTTCGATCAATTTACGCCTCCCTGTCGCCGCAAGACGCGCCCTTTGCAGTAGGAGTTGAATTTGCCTTTTTCGAGCGCGATTTCGCCGTTGACGAAAACGTGACTGATACCTGTCGAGTACTGATGAGGCTCGTCGAAAGTCGCGACATCGGATATTTTCTCAGGGTCATAGAGCGTCAAATCGGCAAAGTTTCCGAGCGCGATCACACCCCGCTTCTCCAGCCCGATTCGCTTTGCGGGTAGTCCAGTCATCTTGTGAATCGCCTCGGCTTCCGTGAGAACTCTCAATTCGCGAACGTATCTGCCGAGAGTTCTCGCGAATGTTCCATAAGTTCGAGGATGCGTGCGCTCCTGTCCCGCAACCCCCTCCGGGTGTGTCCCGACGCCGTCCGAACCGATGGAAGTGAATTCATGTCGCATCACCATCGCGATGTCCGTCTCGTCTATCGCGAAGTTGACGGCGCTCACGTATCCCTCCGTCTCGGCAAGGAGTTGAAGCGCGAAGTCAATGGGGTTTGCTCCCGCCTCTTCAGAGAGTTGCGCGATGCTCATCCCTTGAATCTCAGGTTTGCCCCGGCAGACTCCGATCTGAATGTTATGCCAGGGCGAATCGATTGAAAGGTCGTCCCATTCGGGATGGAGTTGACGCATTCTGTTTGCGATTTCGTTGCGTTTGTCGATGTCCGAGAGCAAAAGAGTCGTCTCTTCATTGGAGCCGCCGATAAACTCACGGGGAAGAATTTGGATGCTGAGGGCAGTCATGAAGGCGGTGTAGGGGTATTGATCCATCTGCACGTCCAGCCCCCTGCTGCGCGCATCGTCGATCATCTTGAGGGTCGTGACGACTTTTCGCCAGTTCGCGCGGCCTTCCGCTTTGTGGTGAGAGAGTTGGAGGGGTAGTCCGGCGCGCTCGACGACGTTGATCGCTTCTTGAACCGATTCGACGAGGGTATCGCCTTCATTCCGAAGGTGGGTCGCGTAGAATCCGCCGTATCGCGCCACGACTTTGCAAAGTTCCGCCAGTTCGTTTTCATCGGCGAAAGCGGAGGGCGGATATTCCAAACCGGACGAGAATCCCCAGGCTCCCGCTTCCAGCGTTGTCGCCAAGATCGCCTTCATGGAGACCAATTCCGCTGAAGTCGCCTGTCGATCTTCCACTCCGACGACAAGTTTTCGCAAAGTTCCGTGGGCGGCAAGCGGTACGTAGTTCGTCGCGACTCCGATGGATTCGACGAGTTCGAGATGTTCCGCGAAGCTGTTCCATTTGATTCTTGCGCCGTGGGGAGCAAGCCAGCGCTTCTCGAATTCAAATACTTTTGCGGGAGTGACCATACCCATCGACAGCCCGCAGTTCCCGACGACCTGAGTCGTGACGCCCATTCCGAGAGCGCTTGACTGTCCGGGGTCGTAGGTGACCGAGATGTCGGAGTGCGTGTGAATATCGATGAAGCCGGGGGCGATGCGGAGTCCTTCCGCCTCAATTACTTTCTTCGCCTCAAAATCGTTCAGTATTTCGACCGCCTCGATGCGGTCGTCGATGATGCCGATGTCCGCCCGAACCGCCTCTGCGCCAGTACCGTCAAAAACCGTTCCGCCCCGTATCACGCAGTCGAATCGTCGTCCGCTCGCCATTCCGCTCCGCCTTTTCGTCGAGCGAGAGTCGCAGGACGTACATCCGTTTCAGTTGACAATATTATACCCTCTTAACTACGCTCTCTTGCGAAAAGGGAACAGGGTCAATAACGCGGTTAACTCGATTGAATGATGAGGGAATGCGGAGGCGGTGAGAAAATTCGCTATCGCGTATTGAACGCCTGGACCGAATGGGAAGATAGAGTAAACTCAATTGCGAACTTTTAGCCCTGTGTCGGAATAGACAACAGGGCTATTGCCCCCCGCCGATTACATTCCCGCCGCGTAAGCGAGTAGAGTTTGAAGGAGGAAGTTGCGT
>JAYVOT010000341.1:0-7289 GCA_043757795.1 Chthonomonadaceae bacterium
CAGTAGGCAACCATAAATTGAGGTATGTCTATCAATTTTATTGGCTGATGAGATGCAAAGGTCAAAAAATTTAGATGCGGTAGCCCTGCAGGTCGAGCATCGCGCCGGTAAAAGTCGGCATTGGGAAGAGACGCGAAATAGATTATGCGGATTAATGGGGCTTTTGAGCCCCAGAAATATATTCCCGATCTTAACAGCGTTCCGCCCAATGTCCTTCAGACACGATGCAAACGCCGCCCCTTAATCACTTTTACTTCTTTTTGCCCTTGCCGCTCGCCTTGCCGACCTTACGTCGAACCGCTTCGCCCTTGTAGCGGATTCCTTTGCCCTTGTAAGGTTCAGGTTTTCGCAACTTTCGAATCTCGGCAGCCGTCTGGCCCACTCTCTCTTTGTCAATCCCAGTGATGGTGATGACCGTATTTCGAGATTGAGGATCAACTGCGACTGAGAACGCGATGCCTTCTCGCGGTAGGACTTCGCAAAGGTGCGAGTATCCGATTGAGAGGGACAAAACCGGTCCGACCATCGTTGCGCGGAATCCGACGCCAATGACTTCCAACTGCTTGAAATAGTTGTTTGCAACGCCTTCAACCATGTTGGCAAGCAGCGTGCGACTGAGACCGTGCAACGAGCGATGCTCTTTACCGTCCGTCGGTCGCTCTACAGTCAGAACATTTGCGTCCTGTTTGAAGATCATATCCGGGCTGAACTGCCGAACAAGCGTTCCTTTTGGTCCTTTGACCGTGACTAACCCCGTTTCACTTGAGGTGAAATCCACTCCGGCAGGAACAGGGATGGGTCTTCTTCCAATTCGTGACATTCAATTTCTCCAACCGTGATTAGGGAGAGCGATGTTATCGCCTCTCTCTTTTTCCGGTAGTGCGAATATTCCTATTCGCATCACAGTGCAAGCCGATATCCGGTGGAACTTATATTCCTGTACGGAAGTCAGTTCGCAAATCGTCTCATCCGTCGCCCTCTACCAGACGTAGCAGAGAATTTCACCGCCGACGCCGGTTTTCCGAGCGTCTCTGTCAGTCATCACGCCTCTTGAGGTGGACAAAATCGCGATGCCGAGTCCGCGAAGGACGCGCGGAATCTCTTCTTTGCCGCAATAGACTCGAAGTCCGGGTTTGCTGACGCGCTTAAGGTCGGTGATGACTTTTTCGCGTTTGCTTCCATATTTGAGGTGGATGCGAATGTTGTCTTGAGGCGTCAGTTTCACGACCTCGAAACTTTTGATGAAGCCTTCTTTGAGAAGTATCTTGGTGACTTCCAGCTTCAAACGGGATGCCGAAATCTCTAGTGAATCGTGGTTGGCGCGGTTTGCGTTCCGGATTCGAGTCAGAAGATCGGCTATCGGATCAGTTGTGTATGCCATTTCTCTTCTTTTCTCCTACCAACTCGACTTTGTGACGCCCGGAATCAGCCCCTGATGAGCCATCTCCCGGAAACAGATGCGACAAATGCCGAATCTACGAAACACTGCGCGGGCGCGTCCGCAAACATTGCAGCGCGTGTAAGCGCGCACGGCGAACTTCGGTTTGCGCTTCGCCTTCTCAATCAAACACTGTTTTGCCAAAAAATGCCTCCAAATGAGTAGCGAGTTAAGGGAGTGAATGACTCTTTCAAGCCTGTTCGTTCCCTTCGCTCGCCGCTCCATTCAAGAAAATGGCAGGTCTATCGTTCGCCTGCCTCGCGCTCCTTCTTGTGGTTCGCGATGATGGTTTGTGCGATGTGCGCCGGAACCTCCTCATAATGAGAAGGCTTACAAGCAAAAGAACCGCGTCCTCGAGTGAGGGAGCGAAGGTCAATCGCATAGCGCAACAACTCTGAGAATGGAGCGACCGCCTTGACTCGAATCTTACCTCGCGCCTCAGGCTCCGCCCCCATGATACGCCCCCGTCTACTGTTGAGATCGCTTATCACGTCTCCCAACATCGTTTCAGGGGCGAAAACTTCAATTTTTAAGATTGGTTCCAAAAGCGCCGGGCTTGCGTTCATCGCCACGCTATGAAATCCGTTCGCCGCCGCCATGATGAAAGCCGCTTCGGAAGAATCTACGTCGTGATACGAACCGTCATAGACGCTTACTTTGAGATCAACCACCGGATGACCGGCAAGCGGTCCGGCGACCATCGCCTGCAATACGCCTTTTTCAACCGCCGGGAGATACTGTCGCGGGATTGATCCGCCTACCACCGCGTCGACGAACTCAAATCCTTTTCCGGGATTAGGCTCAATCCGCAACCAACAATCGCCGAATTGCCCGCGTCCGCCGGTCTGCTTCTTGTGCTTGCCTTGTCCTTCCGCCTTTTGCATAACGGTCTCGCGTAAAGGAATCTTCATCTCCACGAAATCGACAGCGGAACCGAATTTTTTCAATCTCTCAACAACGATGGATAGGTGGGTTTCTCCCATTCCTGCAAGCACCGTCTGCCCGGTCTCAGCGTCGCGTCTGAATCTGAATGCAGGGTCTGAAATCTCCACCCTGTGCAAAGCCGGCCCCAACTTGTCTTCGTCGACCTTTGTTTTTGCGACGATCGCCTGTTCGAAAACAGGTTCGGCGAAACTCATCGGTTCCAACAAGATCGGTTTCATCGGGTCGCAAAGCGTGTCCCCTGTGCGCGTGTCAACAAGTTTTGCGATCACTCCGATGTCGCCGACATGAATCTCTTGCGTCGCTTCTTGAGTCTTGCCGCGAGTGTAGTAGAGCTGCCCGATTCGCTCTTCTTTGCCTCTTCCGGAGTTCAAGACGATCGAACCGGATTTGAGTATACCGGACATCACGCGAAAATAGGTTAGAGTTCCAAGAAATGGATCGGCAAGCGTCTTGAAAACGAGAGCGGAAAACGGCGCAGTATCAAGGGCGTCGCGTTTCTCCTCTTTATTCGTTTGCGGATGAACTCCGTGAACATGTTCCACTTCAATCGGATTTGGAAACTCATGCGCGATAATATCGAGCAGGTCCGTCATTCCGATATCTTTTGAAGCCGAACCGCAGAGTACGGGAACGACCTTGCCGGCGTCTATTCCCTCGTGCAGACCCCGGACGACTTCGTCATGAGTGAGTTTTTCCCCGGAGAGGAACTTTTCGATGAGCGCGTCATCTCCCTCAGCGGCGGACTCTTCAAGGAGTTCGCGAAACTCCAATGCCTCTTTCAAAAGCTCAGGAGGAATCTGCGAACATTCCACCTCTTTTCCGCTTCCGACAAACGCCTTCATCTCGACCAGATCGATCACCCCGCGAAAACTCTCCGCAGATCCGATGGGAAGTTGAAAAGGGGCGATACAGTTGCCGTATTTTGATCGCAACAATTGCAAGACGTTCGCGAAATCAGCGTTCTCCCGATCCATCTTGTTGATGAATACGGCTCTTGGAAGTCGTTCCTCTTCCGCCAGGTCCCAGGCTATTTCAAATCCCACTTCCGGGTCGTTCTGCGCGGGAGTCACTAGAATGGCGGATTCCACAACTCTTAGCGCGCTTTTGATCTCGCCTTGAAAATCAAGATACCCCGGAGCGTCTACCAGGTTAATTTTAGTTTCGAGCCATTCGCATGGCGCAAGGGCAAGATTGACGCTGATTTTGCGCTTTTGCTCCTCCGAGTCAAAATCGCAGACTGAATTGCCTTCTTCAACGCGCCCTAAACGTTCCGTCACTCCGGAGACATAGAGCAGGGCTTCCGCAAGGGATGTTTTCCCCGAACCCTGATGTCCAAAAAGCCCGACGTTCCGCAAGGCGGAAATCCCATAACTTTTCATCGCATTTCTCGCTCTCTTCGCCATGTCAGGGGAACTCGCTCATAAGCGTCTTCGCATTTGAGCGTCATTCCAAGTCGTGAAGCTATCTCTCTTCTCGATTTCATAGATCATCGTCGAACCGAACTCAACGAGTACGGAATACGGCGACGAAGACAGAGTATTTGCGGCTTTATTAAGTTGTCAAGTTTCAAGCGCCGCTTTTGATATTCCAATGTCGTTGCAAGATGCGCGACAATTAGAGATACAATAGCGAACTATTCGGCATCGAACATGGAAATCCTTTTCGACGCCGTTAAAAATTGTGAATTGTCACTCGAACGTTAGTATCAATGTCCGTCCGACCTTCAACCCTGACTACGAATATCAGGCGGATATTAGTCGTATTGCCTGAAAAGCGGATAACTGTCAGATACTAAAAGTTGAAGTCCGCACAATTCATGCTATCCAGTCTACAAACCCGGGAACCGAAAGGGCCTGGCCGAAGAATGGAAGTCCTACGAATGCGATAAACTCCAAAGGTGACTTCGCATTGTGTAAGAAGCGCCGCCGAGACCTCGACTTTAGTCCCGGAGTACAAACAAACTGGAAATTCTAAGGGCGAGAGAAACGCTTTATGTGACTCATGCGAATCTTACTCGCCAACGCAAACCCTGAATCCAGCGTCCGTAGGACGCCCATTCATGAGAAGGGAGCTTTTAGTACCCGAACTTTCGGTACTGGTTCTAGCAGGTCAGGATGCAAAAAAACGGGTCGGTCTCGCTTCCGCAGAATGACTGACTTTTCTTGCCGGAGGTTTTCAACCCCCGGCTTGTCCTTCGCGCAACAAAACTACTTCGCTTTGAAAGGCATTCCCATTAGTTTCAACAGGGCGCGCGCCTCTTCATCGTTCGTAGCAGTGGTACAGATGATAATGTCCATTCCGCGAACTTTGTCGATCTTGTCATAGTCGATTTCCGGGAAAGTCAGTTGTTCTTTCATTCCGAGAGCGTAATTCCCGCGACCGTCGAACGAATTCGGAGAGACGCCCTGAAAGTCTCGAATTCGAGCAAGCGTGACATTGACGAGTCTGTCATAGAACTCATACATCTTCTCGGCGCGGAGCGTGACTTTGCACCCAACTTTTGAACCTTCGCGCAATTTGAAGTTTGCAATCGACTTCCGAGCGCGCGTTACTACCGGCTTCTGTCCTGTGATTGCAGCCATATCTCGCACGGCTCCGTCCAGCTCTTTCGCGTCGCCGCCGGTCTGGCCGGCTTTCCCGACGCCCATATTCACGACGATCTTGTCGAGCTTGGGAACTTCCATAATGTTCTTATAGTTGAACTGCTGCACAAGCGCAGCGATCACCTCAGACTTATACTTCTCTTTCAAACGAGCCATTGTACTCTTGGGTCCTTTCAAATCCGCCGATTGCCGACCGGCGGCGGGAGTAACTGTTATCCGTCAATCGATTTGGCGCAGTCGGGATGTTTGCAAACCCGATACTTGCGTCGCGCGAGTTTCTCGGTTCCCTCTTTGTAGAGATAGCCGACGCGCGTGGGTCGATTGCAAGAGGGACAGACGACCATGACCTTCGCAACGAAAAGAGGAGACTCTTTCTCGATTCGTCCGCCCTTGATCACGTTGTCGGCAGGGTTCGCGCCGGGATTGCGATTGGGTCTGTCCTTAGTGTGTCGAATGATTTTGTTGGCATCTTCGACGAGCACTTTATTGTCTTTCGGCATCGCCTGCAATACTTTGCCGCGCTTGCCCTTGTCTTTGCCGGAGATTATCTCGACGGTATCGCCCTTTTTCACCTTTAATTTAACTGGTTCAAGGGGTTTTGATGGTTTCAGTCTAGCCATTCTACAACACCTCCGGAGCGAGCGAAACGATCTTCATGAACTCTCGCTCGCGAAGTTCGCGTGCGACTGGTCCAAAGATACGGGTTCCTTCCGGCTCGCTGTTGTTCTTGCCGATGACCACTGCTGCATTCTCGTCGAAGCGCAACACGGATCCGTCTTTTCGACGTACCGGTTGCTTCGTTCTGACGACCACGCATCTCACGACATCGCTCTTTTTGACTTTTTGGTTCGGGGTCGCAGATTTGACGACGCCGATGAAAACGTCTCCGACATACGCATATCGGGTGCTGGACCCCTTCATGACGCGAATGCACATAATTTCGCGTGCGCCAGAGTTGTCCGCGCATTTCAAACGGGTATAGGATTGGATCATTTTTTTCTCCGAGATCGGGCGTTACGCGTTTTGCGGTAGGAGTTCGGAGATATTTCCCTGAACAACCGCCGCATAGCGCTGAATGCCAAACCTATTTCGCTTTCTCGATGATCCGAATCACGCGCCAACACTTCTCTTTAGAGAGGGGGCGGGTTTCCATGATCTCGACAGTGTCGCCCTCGCCGCAAAGGTTCTCCTCGTCGTGGGCTTTAAATTTCGACGACCGTTTCATGAACTTGCCATAGAGAGGGTGTCGCACTCGGCTCTCAATGAGTACGACCGCCGTCTTCTGCATTTTACTGCTGACGACTTTTCCAACTCGCAATTTTCTGCGTCCGCGCTTGATCGTCTCTTCCGCTTTCGCTTCCGGCGCGACGGCAACCGCTTTCACTTCGACTGGCTCCGGGGTCGCAGGCGCTTCCACAGTTTCGGTCGCTTCCGTTGTCACATCAGACATCGTTAGATTGTTCCTCTCTGCGCTTCGAGGACGCGCTCTCGCAGGAGGGTCTTCGCTCGCGCGATCTGTCTTCGAGCCAGCCGAATCGCAGCGGTATTTTCCACTTGCTTCAAGGCGTGCTTTCGGCGAAAGTTGTAGAGCGCCATTCTCTGAGCTGAAATTTCGCTATTCAGCTCATCGTTCGACATGGCGCGAAGTTGCTCTCTCATCTCTTTGAGTTTAAGCTCCGCCACTGGTCACCTCCGCAGTTTCAATCGACTCTTCCATTATATCTTCGCCCGGATTCAACATTGCCGGCTCGTCCGCAGTCTCTTCGGAGCCTGGAGTATGAACCCGTTTTATAAACTTGACATCGATCGGAAGTTTGTGGGAGGCGAGGCGCATCGCTTCTCGCGCTGTCTCCTCATTCACTCCCGCTAGTTCAAATAGAACTCGCCCTGGCTTGACTACCGCTACCCAGCCGTCCGGGGAGCCTTTGCCGGAGCCCATTCTGGTCTCCGCGGGTTTCTTGGTGAAGGGTTTGTCCGGGAAAATTCTGATCCAGATTTTTCCGCCTCTTCGTATGTATCGGTTGATCGCAATACGAGCGGCTTCGATCTGGTTGGCAGTCATCCAGCACGATTCTTGCGCCTGCAGACCGAATTCGCCAAAGCTGACGACGTTTCCGCTCAGCGCTTTGCCTCTTCGTTTGCCCCTGTGCTGTTTTCTATGCTTAACGCGCTTGGGCATTAACATGGGTTTATCACTCCTAAATGCTGTCTCCCCCTTGCCGCCCGGGAGCGAGGGAAGGGGTGAGGCTTAAGGGGACTGCACAGTTCGGAATTTCGTTCCAAACTCTCATATTCGTCCCCCT
>JAYVOT010000342.1:0-1999 GCA_043757795.1 Chthonomonadaceae bacterium
TTTTCGCCTCACGCGTCTTAAAAGAGTTTATTCAATGACTTCAACAATCGCAAAAGGGTCTTCGCCCGCATAGCTGTCTCTCGCGTCATGGCAACTCAGGGATCGGTCAAGCCCGTTGCTTAGGACGCAACAGGGTTCGCTTTCAGCTTGCGATGTCGTTTGCTGTCGCCAATATTCCGTCACACTTGGAACTTTGAAGCGGCAACAATGGCGTCAAGTGCATAAATATAGGCCATGACCGGACTATTCGCCCCAGTTTCAGGTTCACTTCAGGCGCTCCACAGGTTTTTAGATAAAAAAGGCAATTGTATCGTTGAACCGAAAATCGCCCCAAAAGCGACAAAAACGATTTTGCAAGACGAAAACCGACAAAAAAGTATCCTAGCTAAAATGGAATTTTCGGCAAAGCTTCCAGCGCTTTGCTCTCAACTCGAAAGAGTCTTGCAAAGAAGCCCTTCTCCTTCTCCCGCCGATGTAAATAGCTTCGGAAAAAACTCAAGCAAGTACATGGTTGCCCTAGAAAATCGACGACATTCTTTCAAAGTAAAATTTTTCAAAATAGTTAAATAAAACCTCCTTATTGGCACGGAAATTGATTATTATCACTTCTTAGAAGCTCAATCTGCGACTTTTATCGAATTGCTCGGGATTAAGTTTCGAAGCGTAATTTATACCGTTCTTTTAGAAGCGTCAAACAAATTCAGGTTATTGCGAGGCGTATCGTAGAGGCAACATGAATTCCCTGGAAAATGTCTGAGACGCTTCATTTCTGAACCGATGGAGGTGCGATACGATGTTCCGTAAAAAAGCAAGTTGGGCGCTTTTGCCAGCGCTAATTGGCGCTCTTGGGTCTGCGATGACCGCAAGCGCCGCTCCGCCCTGGATTGAGCAGGGTCCGTTTCCCTTCCGAGAAGGCAACACTGAAGGCGCCAATATGAATGCGGTCGGCGCTATCAATACGGTCGCTCCAAGCCTCACAGATCCCAATACCGTCTACGTTGGATGCGTCAATGGCGGCATATGGAAGACCTCAAACGCAACAGCTGTCAGCCCAACCTGGGTCTCGCTCACCGATTTCACCATTCCCGGTCTCAACATCAACTGGCTGGCTCTCAGCCCGGTTGACCCGAATACGATTTTTGCGGGAACCGGAAGTACAAGTTCGTTCGGGTTCGTAGGGCGAAACCCTTACGGGCTTCTGCGTTCGACGGACGGCGGAACCACCTGGCAGACATTGGCGGCTTCCACTCTCGGAGGTCTGCATCTTCGACGCGTGCTTCCGACTCCGCTATCAGGGGGCAATGTAGTTCTGATTGCAAACTGGGATGAAAGCAGGGGATTGTTCCGAAGCGTAGACAACGGAACCACTTTCATTCAGATATCAGGTACAGGCGGATTACCGGCAGGCGGCGTGACGGATATCGTCGAAGACCCGCAAACTCCTTTGCGCATCTATGCTGCAGTGCCTGCAAGTACAGCGGTTGCGTCAGCGGCTGGTGTCTATAAAAGCGAGGACGGAGGCGTCAACTGGAGCAGAGCGGATACCGGAATTCCTTCTCTCACCTCTTCATACAGAATCCTTCTCGCCATCCACGCTACCGGATTGGGCAGCGCCGTTTATGCGGCGAATTTCCTGAACACAGGCAAACTCGGCAGCGTTTCTCGCACTTCCGACATAGGCGGTACCTGGGCTTCAATGGGAGCTCCTTCTCCTGAAATCGAGCCTGGCGGTCAAGTGGATGTACACGGAGCGATCGTCGCAGATAAAAATGACCCGAACATCGTTTACTTGAGCGGAGATCGGCAAAACCCTCCATTCCCCAACATCAATGGAGCGAACGCATTTTCGGCAAACGTTTTCCGAGGAGACGCTTCAATCACAGTGGGAAGCAAATGGACAAACATCGTCGCTAACGGAGCGCAGGGAACATCGCCCCACCCGGACTCCCGTTCAATGGCTTTCGACGCAAACGGCGACTTGTTGCAATCGAATGACGGC
>JAYVOT010000343.1:0-7283 GCA_043757795.1 Chthonomonadaceae bacterium
CGCCCTCAAACTCGCCGCAAAATCGAGCTTTGAAGAGACAGGATTCCCCGCTCGAAAAGACGAAGAGTGGCTGTACACCGACATCCGACCTATCACTCAGACGGATTTTGCAACCGCTTCCGATTTTGAAGCGACGGAAGATCAACTTAAAAGCGTTTCTTTACCGGGCATACGCCGGGTCGTCATTGTAAACGGAAAAATTCACGCGGGATTGTCCACCTTGGACTCGAAGACGCCGGGGCTTAGCGTTTCAAACCTCGAAACGGCAGTAAAAGAGAGTTCCTTCGCCCTTCCGTTAGGGCGATACGCAGGGTTTGAGAAATTCCCGTTCGTCGCGATGAATACCGCTGAATTTTCCGATTGCCTCGTGATTAGCGTCGCAAAGAATGTTGCTTTAGAGCAACCGATTCAAGCGATCTATGTCTCAACTTCAGGGGGAGATAAGCAGACTAGTTCACAGCCGCGGACTCTCGTCGTCGCAGGGGAGAACAGTCAACTGACCCTGATCGAGTCTTGGGTCACCCTGGGAGAAGGGACGTCCTTCACGAACTCGGTCTCTGAATTCGAGTTGGCGGAGGGCGCTGTCGTAACGCACTACAAAATCAATCAGACCGGCGACACAAGTTATCATATTTCCACGACGCAGATTCAGCAAGCTTCGAAGAGCGCCTTCGTGTCTCAGAACATCACGCTTGGCGGCGGAATCGTTCGCAACGACATCAACGCAGTGCATTCCGGGGAAGGCGTCTCCACCACCCTGAACGGACTGTCGCTTGCGGATGGCGCTCGAATCGTGGACAATCACACTTCGATTGACCATGCGACACCGAACTGCGAGAGCCATGAACTCTATAAATATATTTTGGACGGAAAAGGCAAGGGCGTTTTTAACGGCAAAATTTTCGTTCGAGAAGACGCTCAGAAGACGGACGCGAAACAGACCAATAAAACCCTATTGCTTTCAGAAGACGCGCAGATCGACACTAAACCTCAGCTTGAAATTTACGCCGACGACGTGAAATGCACGCATGGCGCAACCATCGGACAGCTTGATGAGAAGCAGCTGTTCTACCTGCGATCACGCGGCATTTCAATGGCGGATGCAAAATCTTTGCTTGTATACGCTTTCGCCGGAGAGATCATTCACCGGGTGAAAGTCGAGGCGCTCAGAAATCAATTGGATGCCTATCTGCTCGAAAAACTGCCGCAGAATTGAACAGCAATATTGCAAATATCGCTCTTTCAAGATGAGTTTAAGGCAAGATATGATGAAAAATGTAATAAAATCAGAGTACGACGTGATGAAAGTTCGAGACGATTTCCCTATTCTCAAAGACACGGTTCATGGGAAGCCCCTCGTCTATCTTGACAACGCGAACACGACTCAAAAACCTCAAATCGTCATTGACTCTCTCGTGGAGTTCTATACGAAATACAACTCGAACATCCACCGCGCCAATCATCTCCTTAGCGAGAAAGCCACCCGGAACTATGAAGAGGCGAGGATCAAGATCAGAAACTTCCTCAATGCCGCTTCGACTGAGGAGATCGTCTTTGTTCGGAACGCGACTGAGGGCATCAACCTGGTTGCGGCGACGTGGGGTTGGGAGAATGTCGGAGAAGGCGACGAAATCCTTGTCTCCACAATGGAGCATCATGCGAACATCGTGCCCTGGCAGATTTTGTGTGAACGAAAGGGCGCTGTTCTCAAGGTTGTTCCTGTCTCGGACGAGGGAGAACTTGACCTCGAAGCCTATGAAAAACTTTTGACGCCGCGAACGAAACTGGTTGGAATCGTCCATATGTCAAACGCTCTGGGAACGGTCAATCCAGTGAAAGCAATGATTGCGACGGCGCATAAACTGGGAATTCCCGTGCTTGTCGACGGAGCGCAGTCCGCCTATCATCAGGCGATCGACGTTCTCGATATGGACTGCGATTTCTTTGTTTTCTCCGGGCATAAGCTCTACGGACCGACTGGAATCGGAGTGTTGTACGGAAAAAAAAGCTTCCTTGAAGCGATGCCCCCCTATCAAGGCGGCGGAGACATGATCGCGAGCGTCACTTTCGAGAAGACCGTCTACAACGACCTGCCTCATAAATTCGAAGCGGGCACGCCGCATATCGCAGGCGGCATTGGATTGGGAGCGGCAATCGACTACCTGACGTCTCTGGGGATGGAGAATATCGCAAATTATGAGAGCGAACTGATGCGCTACGGAGCAGAGGCTCTAAACGAAGTCGTCGGATTGAGAATGATCGGAACGGCGAAGAAAAAAGCGAGCGTGTTTTCGTTCGTTCTCGCCGGACTGCACCCGGAAGATATCGGAATGATGCTCGATACGCAGGGGATCGCGATTCGCACCGGACAGCATTGCGCCCATCCGATCATGAAGCGTTTCGGAGTGCAGGCGACTTGCCGCGCTTCGCTTGCATGCTACAATACGACTATGGAGATTGACACGCTCGTTCGAGGGTTGAATCGCATTCGGGAGAGACTGAGTTGACGAAACAGACGCAAGAGGAGAAGGCGGACGAGCTAATAGAAGCGTTTGAAATGTTCGACAACTGGGAAGATCGCTATGACTATCTCATCGACCTCGGGAAAAAGTTGCCTCCGGTAAAACCTGACGAACGTATTCCTGAGAATCGAGTGGAAGGTTGTCAGAGCAACGTATGGGTGGTCGCGCGCAAAACCGAGGAACAGACAGTGGAGTTTTCCGCCGACTCCGACGCGATGATAACCAAAGGGCTGGTTTCTCTCCTGTGGTTAATCTATTCCGGAGAAAAGCTTGATAAAATACTCTCCTACGACATCGAAGCGTTGCTCTCAAAACTCGGACTTGATCAACACCTCTCCCTCACTCGCAAAAACGGCTTGAGCGGAATGGTAAAACGAGTAAAATCTCTCGCAACTCACAGCTGAAACGCCAAACAAACCGCACAGCTTCAGAATCGGATAAAATGATGACTCTTTCGCCAATCGAAGTCAGCCTGATTGAACAACAGGTGACCGACCAAATGAAAACCGTTTACGACCCGGAGATACCGGTGGATATCTATGAACTTGGATTGATCTATCGCGTTTCGTGCGATGATCGCGGAATCGTCGACATCGATATGACGCTGACGGCTCCCGGCTGCCCTGTGGCAGGAACGATGCCGCTCGAAGTTGAAGATAAGGCAAGGCAGGTCGCTGGAGTCGCGGATGTGACTGTCAATCTTGTGTGGGAACCGCCCTGGACCATGGACAATATGTCTGACGAAGCGAAGTTGGAGCTTGGCTTGATGTAAAAAGGAGAAAAGAGATGAACGCGAAAAACAGATACGAACTGAACGATTCGCAACCGAAATGGATGCTTTGGACGGGTAGAGTTCTTTCAGGTCTTTTGACTCTCGTCTTCCTTTTCAGCGCCTTCGCAAAACTTTCCGGCAACCCCCAAATGCTCGCCCAAATGACTACGACCATGGGCTATCCAAAAGGCGTCATCCTCGGTCTTGGCATCGTGGAGTTGGCGTGCCTCGTCCTCTACCTCGTCCCCCAAACTGCCGTCCTCGGCGCAATTCTTCTCACAGGCTACCTCGGCGGCGCGATCGCAACTCATCTTCGCATCGGCGAACCCTATATTCCACAGTTCATTTTCGGCGTTATCGCATGGGGCGGACTCTTCTTGCGTGATGAACGACTTCGCACCTTGATTCCCCTGCGCAAATCAAGCGATAAAGGGTGACAAGGTATAATCTTGTTCCAAGCCGACACGTATTCGTATTATAATTTGCCACTGAAAAAACTGTCTTCCCCCTATTTGTCTTATTCTTGAGAGTAGATCGCAAATTGCGATTTCTGTAGATTTCAAACCGGGCGGAGAAGGAATCTCTCTTCATGTCTCTTAACTTGACACTGCAATTGCCGGATCCGGAAGTCGCTTCCACACAGCCAAACTTGCCCAGAACTTCATTGGGTTCGAGCGATATCTAAGGTATGCTTGGTCATAGCATCAACAAATACATTTGAATTGACGTGAAATCAAGGGTCAATTGCAAGGAGTTTATCATGAAGAGGCTTTCCATTTGGAGCCTTACTCTGGCTTTGGCGGTTCAAATTTGCTGCTCGCCGGTTGGGGCGCAAGAGGCGAAGATGAGCGAGGCGGAGGTCGCGAAATACGAACAGACCTTAATTGCGAACCCGAACGACGAAAAAGCGCGTCGCAAACTGCTGATTCACTTTGGCTCTAAGCCGCAGGCGGAAGCGAACAACAAGAAACAGTTGTCCGAACAGGTCTTCTGGTTCATCAAAAACCGCTCCGATTTCAAAGAGCCGGACATCGACGCCAACTGCATGATTCACCGGGATTCGGATGAAGTCGCTTATCAAGTCGGAAAAAAACTCTGGTTGGAACAGACCGTCGTAAAAGATTACGTGGCGCAGGTGCAAGCGAACGCAGCCTGGTACTTCCAAGTGAATGGTGAAAACGACCTCGGCGAAAGGTATTTGCTTTCTGCTCAAAATTTGGAGCAAAAATCACAGGTGCGCGCCGACAACCTCGGTCTCTTCTACAACACTTTCAGCCATAAAAAGACTGGAAACGAATGCTCCATGTGTCTCAAGAAGTCGCTCTACTGGCTTGAAAAAGCGAAGCAACTTGGAGCCGCTCCTTACAATCTCCCCGCTCTCGCCTTTGTCGCCTGCGAAACGAAGCAGAACGATAAAGCTCAAAAGTACGCTCAACTCGCTCTGGACAACGGGTTTTCCAAAAACGATGCAGCCTGCGTTCACTACGGAAATCTCGTAATGGGACGACTTTCGCTACGAAACAAAGATTTGGCATCCGCGAAGAAATTTCTTCTTCAGTCAGCGAAATTTCATGCCGGGATGAAGTATTGGGGCGACCCGAATATGTCCCTTGCAAAAGAGTTGCTTGAGAACCGTGAAAAAGCGTCGGTGTTGCAATATTTTGAACTTTGCGGCAAGTTCTGGTCTCCCGGAAAAGATCGCTTGAAAACATGGTCAGCGACCGTCAAGCAGGGCAAAATTCCAGATTTCGGCTCTAGTGTGCATTATTAAAGCGCTGATCAAGGCATTGCAAACATGAGGCATACCTATTCGCATGCTTCATCTTTTCAACCCCCGACAGGCTCACTCTCTATTTGGTTTCTTTGCGTACGCGGTTTAGTAGGTAGTGAATCATAAGTTGAGTAAGAAATTCGTCGAATTCTTGCATTTCTCGCCTCAAATGTGTATAATCGCACTAATCCCCCCGTTCTACCCGCAGCCGGAAAAATTGGGCTGAAAATATTTAGGAGACAAAAAGATGGTTCAAGCAAAAGTGTCGATGCGACGTTGGATAAACGTCAGCGCGTTGGCGATGACGATCATGTCGGGAGCAACCCTATTCGGATGCGGGGGCGGCTCCTCAAACCTAGGCGGAACGGCGACTCGCGCCACGAAAGATAGAGTTCTTTCGATCCAGACGCACAATGCCAAAAATTTCTCTTTCAATAGCAATCCGAACTCAGCCGCATCCTTCGCGACCAACGCTTCTTCAAACAATGCCCCGACAGTCAGTTCGCCGGGTTCGCCAGGTCCTCCCGCCGCGATTCACTCTCCTTATCCATTCATCGGCGCCTTCCTGCACGGCGGTTTTGGATTTAAGTTCGGCGCAGTTCCGGGAGGCATTAATGCGATTGGCTTATCCGCGCCATCAGGCGGTATCGGCTTTGCGATAGGCGCTTCAAGTCCCGGCGGTCGAAAAGCCAGGACGCGAGAATCCGTTTTCTACTATGACGAGTATTTAGGACTCTGGGTGGACTACACGAGCGACGCAACTTCCGTGACCTCCTTCCTATTCGAAGATCAGGCTAAAACGAAACCTGCAGGCAGCATCAAAAGCAGTTTCCCCAATGATTACGTGCCGGGCGCCGATTTCTCCTACTCGTCTTCATACAGCTTCACGGCTGGGGCGCTGAAAGGATCGTCGGGCGAATACGACACGATTTTCAAATCGGACGGTTCCGGTTCAAGCTCATACAGAGACACCGAAACTGACGGTTCTACGAGCGTGGGTTCAAGCGTCCAAAACGCAGACGGTTCTTCTCATTGGTCTTCCAAATACACCAGTTCGAAGGGGTACGTTTCCAATGAAAGCGGGTCATTCAATTCGGATGGAAGCGGCAAATCACATTATGACTCCAACGACGGTTATGCAACTGACTATCAGTACAACTCGGACGGTTCAGGCTCAGGGAAAGTTAGCGGACCAGAGCCGGGACTTCCTGCCGTGATAGTTTGGGACGCCAACGGCAACGTGACAATCACGTACGCTGACGGCACATCCGAGCATTTCCAAACCTGGGGAATCTCGCCGGTCGAACCTAATTCGGGTTCGGGAGACGCCCTTCCCGGTTCTGCCGCAGGTTCTACAGGGACTGTTTCCAGCGGCGCCACTGGGAAATAAGCGAGGCCGTCAGGAATCACCGCCCGACTATTTTGAAGGAAATATCCCGGATTTCAAATGCAACGATGCGCAATTGAAATCCGGGAACTTTTATTTCGGTCGGAACTTGCACTTTACTGCGGCATTTTAACTTAACACCTTAATTTAGTTTCTCCGTAAAACAAAATGCCTGGGTGTTGAAAACATACGGTTCGTGAGATTCAGGGTTTGGACTGTCGGGGTTTGGAAGCGCTCTGCGCTTAGCCGGGTGTTTTCAACACCTGGCACAAATTTAAAAAGGGCTTGCCCGATGTGACGATTCCCAACATTGAGATTGCATTGTTTCCCACCCGAAGGGCTTCCCGCCGAAGGCGCCATAGCGAAAAAGCTCTGCCCGTCGTGACTGTTGATGGCGATACGATTGTATTTTCTCCGGAGATGATGAATCCCAACATCAAAACTGTATTTTCCCGCCGAAGGCGCTATAACTAAAAAGCTCAGCCCGTCGTGACGATTGACAACGATGCAGTGAATAAAGACGACTTCGGCGTTTCTCACGTCTGGAGAACGCCCATTCATTTTCCGAGTGTTTTCAACAAACGGATTTGTTGGTTGCGTAACATGAGTTAATACAAACTAAACCGCCTCTAATTCCCGCTTCCCCTTTCAGGAGTTCGGAAACAAGAAGCGGTTTGACTAAAGAGCAACCTACTTGCGGAAAGTGAAGACTGTCACGGAGTAGGGCGCGAACGAGGTTGTGAAGTTTGAGCTTGCTCCAGTAAATGTCGACTGCTGAACGTCCGGCGAACCTACGTTCGTTCGTGCAGCTTCATCCTGCGGAATTCCGTA
>JAYVOT010000344.1:0-1998 GCA_043757795.1 Chthonomonadaceae bacterium
CCCATTTCGTTCGAGGATTTGAAGCCGGTGAGGCCGCCGTCAGTGTCTGCGAGAAGCGGTCGTCGCTTGATGAAGGTCTCCGACATTCCGCTAACCTCCGTAAACTCAGCGCCCATCACAAATCGCGCCGTATCGATTAAGTGGGCGTTCAAGTCGCCATGCGAACCGCTTCCAGCCACTTTTTTGTCCAGTCTCCAGACTAGAGGAACGCATGGATCAACAATCCAATCTTGCAAATAGGTTCCTCTGAAATGTCGGATTTTGCCGAGTTTGCCCTCTTTAACGAGTTGCGCTGCATAGGCGATAGCGGGGGCTTTTCGGTAGTTGTGACAGATGCCGTTGATCAGTCCAGTCGATTTCGCCAGCTCATAAGAGATTTTTGCGTCCGCCGCAGTGATTGCAAGGGGCTTTTCGCAAAGCACGTTTTTGCCTGCTTTCAACGCCGCTTGAGTGATGACGGCATGCGTGTCGTTCGGACTGCCTATGTCTATCAAGTCGATGTCCGGTCGTGCGATCACATCTTCCCAGTTCGTCGAATACTCCTCCCAACCGAAGTTTTGAGCGGCGGCGGCGACTTTCGCTTCATTGCGACCGCACAACACCTTCATCACAGGCTCAACGCCAAGATCGAAGAATCTACCCACTTGACGATAAGCGTTGCTGTGCGCCTTCCCCATAAATTGATAGCCGATCAGCGCGACGTTCACTTTTCTCTTTGCCATTGAATCTTGTTCCTTAGTAAATATTTGCAGTATTGAATCTCGTGCGGATATCGGACGCCTGAGTCCTAGTTTCCATAGTGAGGAATTCGACAAGGGAGGCGGTATTCCCTTCCCGAAAATACGATCTTCAGGGATGTGCTACTGGGAAAGGAGAGAGGTTCACAGGCGGCAACTTAGAGAAAAAAGCGAGCGGTCCTGGGTTGATTTCCAAAATCGCCCTTGACAAATAGAAGGCTCTGCCATTATAATAAGATTGCAAATTCGAGACAGTTGCAGTTTTGGGGATATCGTCTAGAGGTTAGGACGAGGGATTTTCAGTCCTTAAGCCGGGGTTCGATTCCCCGTATCCCTACCAAATCCTCTATTTCGAGTTTGCAAATCGCCGGGGTGGTGGAATGGCAGACACGCATGCTTGAGGTGCATGTGCTCGCAAGGGCTTGCAAGTTCAACTCTTGTCCTCGGCATATTAAGTGGGATGATTGTCTCCAAGACTTCATCCTGCCTCAAATCCTTATTCGCTTCCTCTTCTTCACGCAGTTCATAAGTTCGGGCGGTTGGCTCAGTGGTAGAGCGCTTCGTTCACACCGAAGAGGTCACAAGTTCGAATCTTGTACTGCCCACCTTCCCTTTCGGTTTAACCCCAATTCTAACGCCTTCTTCCGTAAAATTCATTCGCTAATTACCCGAATTCCACAAACTGTTTCGGTAATTTGTCTGCATGCGGCAGTCCACGACTGAAGTCATGAGCCGCGGTTCGTTCCTGCAAGTCCGCTTAACGCAATGTGCACCTTTCGAGATAACTTTTGTTTGTTGCGTCGGTCAAAGTTCCGAACATAACTTGCAAGGAGCGCTACGGAATTCCATCGGAACCGGGATTGCAGTCATCGTGCGCTGAGTTGCGCGCGGCATGAGTCGTGCTCTGAGGCATCTCAATTACTTATGTTATGCACGCCATAGGACGAAATGTTCGGGTGTTGAAATGAAAACACGCGGTTCGTGGGATTCAGGGTTTGGGCTGTCGGGGTTTGGAAGCGCTCTGCGCTTAGCCGGGTGTTGAAATGAAAACACCCGGCACAAATTTGTAAAGGGCTTGCCCGATGTGACTATTCCTAAAGTTGCGGGTTGGATTATCGCCCGAAGGGCTACCCGCCGAAGGCGCTATAGCGAAAAAGCTCTGCCCGTCGTGACGATTCGTAACTTCGGCGTTTCTCACGTCCGGAGAACGCCCATTCATTTGCCGGGTGTTTTCAACACACGGATTTGTTGGTTGCGTAAC
>JAYVOT010000345.1:0-1998 GCA_043757795.1 Chthonomonadaceae bacterium
GTAGGCGGGAATCGATACTACAGGTACTTGAAAAAACGGTGCATTAATCAGTGGCGACGCACTCTCGCATGAAGCGCTTGCCTCAAAATTGTATCGACACGCTTCGCAAACTTTCGCTCCATCCTGTCGCGCTGTTCCGCAATCCGGACACCCCGAATCGTTGTTCGAGTTCATTTCAATCTTCGAATTGAATTCGGATGCGGATTCATCTCCGGACGACAAAGAATACAAGCTTCCATCGCCTGCGATCTTCGCGTCGCAAATAGAACAGTAGTCGCTGTCATCCGAAAAATGCGCAGGGTTTTTCGTGCACCGGTTTAACGTCATCGCTTAAGTTCCTCAAAAAAATACTGACTGGTTCGCTCCGATCTTGCAAAATTGACGAAACTACGACATATTCGGAGAATCCGGAAGACTAGTAGCGAGCTAATTTTAGTACCGACATCGACGAATCAAGGTTACGATCAGAGCGACATTTGCAATTTTTCACTCTCGTCTTGCCAAAATTATCGTTGAAATCAATTGGGCAGACCTTGCAACGTCGCTATCTCCGCGAAAGATGATATCCGCAAAATTTTTGCTCGGCTCGACATACTCCGCATGCCCAACTCTTGCACATTCACGATAGTAAGTGGCGATAAATACAGGATCGGGGTTACCCCTCACCCCGGTCATATCTCGAATCATTCTCCTGAGCGCTCGAATGTCCGCCTCAAGGTCGACAAACAGGCGCAAGTCGCAAAGTTCGCGAATCGATTGAATATGAAGCGTCATCAATCCTTCGACTACGATGACGTCAGGCGCGTCCTTCTCTGAGCGACGACGAATCAAATCTGCGACCAATCTTTCGTTATCCGCTGAACCGGGGACATTGTTGTCCGGAAGCGTTTCGCCGGTAGAGGGTGAGGTGAATGTCGGTCCTCCATTGGCGCCTCGGTAGAAGTACCGATCCATGCCTACGACTTCAACTTTAAGTGCGGAGTCTCGTTCCGACAACTTCTTGACAAGCTCTCCCACGAAAGTCGTTTTTCCGGATGCCGATCCCCCCGCCACTCCGACTACATAGCTTTTTTTACCCAACCTGACCTGCTTTCCGTTGCAACTCAACCAGATATTCGCGCAAAATCAAGCGCTGATCTTAATGCCATGACGACGATTTTCCATTTCGAATCAGAGTTCCGAAGCGTTTTGAGTAGGCTTCGTCGCTCCAGGGATTTCCATAGGGACCAGCGGCTCGCACTCCTCGACTGTATCCATGAGCTTCGCCTAAAATCAGCAGAGCGATAGGAACGTTGTCGATAAATGCGACGGCAGCGTCTCCTGTCGCAGACCACTCGATCCGAATCTGATCTTCGGACAAATTTTGACGCAAAGCGGTATCGTTCGCGTACTTCACCGGCACGGGCGGCGAACTTCCAATCTCCCAATTTTCCGGGAATTCTTCATCGGAGATGCGGCGATTATGTACAAAACAGTGAGATACCGGGGTTGGAATCTCCTGCTCGGTAAGGTAGAAAAAGGCGGTAGAACTATTCTCCTCGAAAATCGCCCAGCATCGCGTCATGGGGTGTTGAACGGAGAGGAAGAGAGTCGGCGTAAAACGTTCCTCCGCACTCTTAAACTGGAATGGATCAAATTTGTTCACAACCGGTACCTCCGAATACTTGCGCGATTCTAAAATTCAAGTTGCTCCTGCCGCTACTCATGAGAAACCGTCTACTGATCGCCGTGCTGCTTGCTCCTGTTCGTTTTGACTTTTGCGACGAGTTTTTCAATCCGCTTCAAGTCTTCCTCCAAACCTTCAACCGGACGAGGACTATCTTGCGCTTTGATGTAGTAGCTTTGAGCCTGTGCATAGTCTTTTCTGCGTTCATAGATTCGCCCCAGACCCTGACAAGAGTATCCGTGAGTAGGATCTAATTTTAGTACCTGATTAAATTCTTTTTCGGATAAGTCGTACTTTTGCAAACCGAAATGAATGTGAGCGAGAGTATCCAA
>JAYVOT010000346.1:0-1997 GCA_043757795.1 Chthonomonadaceae bacterium
CATTGATCGGTCGGCCTGCGAGAGCCGACTGTACGAATCGGGGGATCACCATTCCGTACTGTCCGGATTGCCTCGGTCCGACCGTATTGAAGAAGCGTGAGATCACCACGTCGAGACCTCGCTCTCGATGGTATGCAAGGGCGAGAAACTCATCAATCGCTTTCGCGCCGGCATAGCTCCAACGCCCCACGGTCGTAGGTCCGTATATGCGTTCATCCGTCTCTTTAAGAGGCTTGTTTTCGTAGTGTCTGCCATAGACTTCGGAAGTCGAAGCTAGCAAAACTTTTTTCTTGAAGCGATGCGCGAGATTGAAAACGACTTCGCTGCCTTTCAAATTTGTTTCAAGCGTTTTAACCGGGCTGTCAACAACGAGTTTGACGCCGACGACTGCCGCTAGATGATAGATGTGATCGACTCGATTCACCAACTCGTTCATCACCGCTTCATTCATAATCGATTCGACAATCAAATGAAACCTTGGATGAGCGCGAAGTTGTTCTATGTTCTCCAGGCTTCCAGTTGAAAGATCATCAATCGCATACACCTCATCGCCCCTTGAGATAAGCGTGTCGGCTAAATGCGAACCGATGAATCCGGCCCCGCCTGTTATCAGTACGTTCATAGTGAAACTTCTCCTTAGAAAGCCTTGCCTTCGTCATTGCAAGGTAGAATTAGCCATCCAATGGATGAAGATACCGCCGACTGCATCGGTGTATTTTGTCTTGATTAACTGCTCTTGAAACCTAAACCTGAGTCCCCAGCAACTGAAAATTCATAGTCAGCGAAGTCAGGTAGCCTACTTCGCTTCATGACAAACAGGCATATGCTTCGCGCCTCAATTCGCTTTTTCCGAATAGAGCCGGTCGATATCTGAAATTAGGCGAGAGATGTGGAATCTGCCGAGTGCGAACTTACGCGCCCTAGAGCCGATTTCGTTCCAACTCTCTTTCTGCATTATGGCGCATTCAAGCGATTTTGCCAGCGCTTCAGGGTCTTTTGGGGGGGAAAGAAACCCTGTAGCGCCCTCCGATATGAGGTTTGGAACCCCGCCGACAGAAGTAGAGACGACTACTTTGCCGGAAGACATCGCTTCAATTATGCTGACCGGCAAACCTTCGTTGAGAGAAGATAATACCACGATATCGAGGTCAGCGTAGACTCTAGCCAAATCTTTTCGATAACCGAGGAACTTGACGACATCTCTAATGCCAAGTTCATCCGTCTGCTCTTCAAGCTGATTTCGAAGTTCGCCATCGCCGACAATCAATACGCAGAGATCGCGGCGAGACTCGTTTAAAATTTTTACAGCTTGTAAAAAGTAGCAAATTCCCTTTACCGGAACCAACCGCGCGACGATTCCCAGGACGATTTTCTCTTGAGGAATGCCAAGTTCAGCCTTCAGTTCGCCACGAAATTTATCGCAAACCGCGAATTGATCAAGGTCAAGCCCAAGCGGGATCACTTTGATCTTGGCTTCGGGTGCGATTTTGAAATCCAACAACTCTTTTCCGGTGTTATCGCTTACAGCAATAATTCTATCAGTGAAGCGCCCCAACGACTGCTCGATTAGAATGAAGACTTTCGTTTTCAGAGGACTGAAATAACTGTGGAACACATGACCGTGAAAAGTGTGAAATAGTTTTTTTCGATGAAACGGCAAAGCGAGAAGAGCGGCAACTCTTCCAAGCGTTCCGGCTTTAGCGGTATGAGTATGAATGATGTCGGGCTTCATCGCTCTCATCAATTTCATTAATTTCCAAAGTGCCGTCACGTCATCTTTCCATGAGATTTCACGACCCATCTCCGGAATTTCAATCAAATCCAATCCCCGCTCTTCCGCGAGGTAACGCATGCTTCCTTCTGTCGCCCCTTCCGTCCCTGTCACAAGGTGTGAAACATATTTTGCTTCATCCAACATATCGGTAAGCAATATTGTGTGAATCGCAGGCCCGCCAACATTCAATCTGCCGATAACTCTCAGAATTGTCTTCAATCCA
>JAYVOT010000347.1:0-1994 GCA_043757795.1 Chthonomonadaceae bacterium
GACGCCAAACGCCGCTGTAGACAAGACTTATCGAATTGAAGCGTTTCAAATGGATCGCGTCAATCGTCCCTCCCTCACGCACACGATCGCAGGGGGGAAAGGGATTAACGTCGCCAGAGTCTATCAAACCTTAAACGGCAAGGCGCACGCGACCGGATTTCTCGGAGGAGCGCAGGGCGAAATAGTTAAAAAAGCTCTGGATTCCGAAGAAATCGAGCGTTCATTTGTACAGGTAAAAGGCGAGACGAGACTTTGCATCGCGATCATCGATCCCATATCAGGAACTCAAACGGAAGTCAACGAATTCGGTCCTGAGATCACCGCCCAAAATGCAAATGAACTTATTGCACTCGTTCGAAGTCTTTTGTCACAACATGATTTTGAATACGTCGTACTGAGCGGAAGCCTTCCTCCAGGCGCGCCCAGCGATCTCTACGCGGAACTGATCCAAATCGGCAACGACTGCGCAGTGAAAACCGTCCTTGACAGTAGCGGATACCCATTGCTGGAAGGATTGCAGTCGAAACCCTGGATGGCGAAGCTGAACCGTTTTGAGATGGAAACAGCCTTCCGTCGAACAATATCAACCGATTTGGAATTGCTCGAAGCGGCAATTGAACTGCACGAAACGGGAATTGAGATCGTGGCGGCGACAAACGGCTCTCGCGGCGCGTATTTGATATCTGTGCACGAACATTTTATTGGAACCGCTGCAAAAGTGGAACTCGCTAGCGCAGTCGCTTCCGGAGATGCGTTCCTGGCAGCTTTTCTGTGGTCTTGTCCTATCGGGAAAACAGTCGATGACTACTCGGCAGCTTTCAAATTGGCGCTCGGCGCCGGAGCGGCAAACGCCGCAGTTATCGGAGCTGGCCTCTGTTCAAGACAATCCATTTTCGATTGGGCGGAGAAGTGCGATGTGAAGTCGGCAGATTTGAAGCCTCAGAAACGGTTGATTTGAAACGATTTTATTCGGATCGCTTCCCAAAGTTGAAGCGTTGTTTTGGAGAATAGATGTTGATCTACAATCAGCTGGCTTTTTTGGAAAATCCCGTGGCGCTTGTAGTGGTAGGCGCGTTGGCATTGGTTCTCTTCGGACCCGACAAGATGAAAGAGATCGCGATGCAACTCGGCAAGGCGATTCGAGACGTTCGCAAAATGGGATCTGATTTCAAGAATACGCTTGATGGCGATGACTCCCACGAGAACTCCTACAAAAGCGATTACACGCCCGCTCAATATGACAGCTACGGAAACAGGATAGAAGACGGAACTTCAAACTACAGCGCCTACTTGCCCGAGATAGAGGCATCAAAATCGCCGGAAACGACCCTTGTTGCGGATCCGCCTCGTGGAGATTTCGCCGCTTCGGCTTTTGCAGACACTTCCAGCGAGTACGGCGTCGCCCCTGCAGTGATGACCAATGCTGAGGTAGTTCAAGACGCCCCGCCTCCCGCTCCTGAAGTGAAGCCGGCGGACAATGCAGTTTCCCGGAGCAAGCAGACAGCGGGAGTTTGAAGCCGAAGACGAATCTCGTTTTGAAGCGACCGACTTGAGTTCAAGCCTTGATATTTTTGTTGGTGCAAGGAGCCGATCGTGTATTCAGCGCTCTCAAGCGGCAGTTTTACCTTATTGATGATGGTTTTGATCGTAGTAGTCGTTTTCGGCGCAATCAGGTATCTTAAGAGTAGAAACGACGACTGAACGAGGAACCAGGATTTATGAGATGATGACGATTCCTGAGATAACAAAAGGGATCGGTCAGGGCGTCCGAGTATACATAACTCATGTTACGCAAACTACAGAGCGTCATGACTAGTGTCCCATGACTAAAGTCACGGTCTAGGTGGCGCTTCGCGCCGGATGTCCTTCGGACATGAGTCGGACTTGCCTGCCCGTAGGACTGCCATTCCTGTGCCAGTTTGTAGGGGCGTCTTGGAGCATACTCCGCACCTTGAGTATCGTGTGCGAAGCACACACGGCGGAACGCCACCAAG
>JAYVOT010000348.1:0-1988 GCA_043757795.1 Chthonomonadaceae bacterium
TGAAAACAGCCAATAAATAGCTAATTCAAATATTGCGAATCGGCTATTTTTAGCGTATACTTGACTGATAAGGGAGGATAAAGGGTAAATGGCAGAAAAACGCACGATGACGCTTAACCTCACAGATGAGGAAATGAATTCACTTGAAGAACTCGCAACACGATATGATATGACCAAAACCGCTGTTCTCCGTAAAGCGCTTCGGATGTACTTCGTCATTGACGCCAGGCTTCAGCATGGTGAGAAGCTCTTCGTCGAAAACGAGATCGAGAAGAAGAAATCGGAGCTCGTGCTGATATGAGACAAATTCTCGATGCGTTCCAATTCGACCAAACCGCCGGGGCTCAAATTGCCTCAGAGCTCATCCTCGGAGTGACGATCAATGAGGTCGATAAGGCGACAGCGCTCTGGTCACCTGTACTGCGACAATGGGAACGAACAACCGGTGGGCGAGTTGAGCATGGACATTGGGACTGGAGTAGGAAAGCGCGTGCAATCAGCCTGAGCCGTGATTACCTCATTGCCGGGGTCAGAACACAGGGAGAGATGCAGGCGCTCATGCTGTGGGACGAAGATTTCCATTTCGGAATTCATCCCCTCCAACTTGGAAGTCCCCTTGTCTATGTCCATTTCCTGGCAACAGCTCCGTGGAATGATCGGGAGATTGCAACAGTCCCACGATACGAGGGCGCAGGAGTACTGCTCTTGCGAGCGGCAGTGGAGCGAAGCGAGGACCTCGGTTATAAACGACGACTGGGACTGCATTCGCTCCCGCAGGCAGAAGGATTTTATAGGGATAAGTGTCTGATGGCTGACTTAGGAGTAGACGCGACCAAGCAGTTGCGATATTTCGAATTCACCTCAGCTCTTGCTGAAAACTTTGTAGATCGACTAGAGGAAATATAATGAAACTAAACGTGACCGAGAGCATGGCTCGCAAAATGGCGGACTTAGAAGACGGCTGTAGCGTCACCGCCGGGTGCCTGAATACTAAAACTTTCTTTAAGGAGGTCGAGCAGCGGGCTGTTGGACATGTACGGAAGGAAGCCTACGTTGGGGTATTGAGTCGCCTAATCAGTCTGGCAAGGCGAGCAGCGGGCATGACTCGCGAACAACTTGCCGCGCAAGCCGATGTGGACACGATGGAAGTGTTTCAAATCGAAGAAGAGGTGGCTATTGTTCCAGAGCCAAGGGTAGTGTTCCAAATAGCGCGAGCGCTCAAGCTACCCACCGCCAAACTACAACAGTTAGCTGGACATGTCACGATACTTGATCCTCACATATCGACTGCTGCATATCGATTCGCCGCCAATTCCGGTTCGCTCCAACCCCTATCTGAAGAACAAAAAACAGCTCTTCAGGATTTTGTCAAAGCGTTGTCGGAAGGCTAATCCTTGATTGAGAAACCGCTCTCTTTCTCCCGAGACGGAACTGGCAATCCCATCAAGTGGAGCCATATCTTATTTTTGATTGCGCCGTTGAAATTTCGGACTGAAGATCGCTTTTGAAGGGAGCGCCGCCGAGCGAGCCCGCCTTTGCAGGGCAAGAAAGGCAACGATTTAAGCGCGTTAAGACACTTTGTCGCCTGCAAACTCGACTTTAGTCGAATGAGATGTATGGCATATTTAATTGCCGGGGTTTCATAAAACCCTGAGCGTCCAGAGAATAGAACGCAGGGTGATGAGTATGTATCTCTTTTCTAGAATCCAGGAGCTAATATTGAGACAGGCTGTTTATGCAAGAGTGATCGCAATACTCTGCTTGCTAGCAGCCTCCTCGTTTGCCAACGCCCAGAATCTGCAGACGACGGAGGGAAAGGCGCAACAGTTCGAGAGCAAAGTCAGACCGATTCTCTATGAGAGATGCTTTGGATGTCACGCGGAGAAGTTGCAACGCGGCGGGCTGAGGCTGGATTCGCGCAGTTTTATGATGAAAGGCGGCGACTCCGGCGTCGCCGTCGCGTCTGGCGAACCGGACAAAAGCCTGCT
>JAYVOT010000349.1:0-7240 GCA_043757795.1 Chthonomonadaceae bacterium
GAATGGCAGTCCTACGGGCAGGCAAGTCGCGACTCATGTCCGAAGGACATACGGCGCGAAGCGCCACCGAGACCGTGACTTTAGTCATGGGATTCAAAAACTCTCGAAAAAATCCTTTGGTCGTCAGGACTGCGTAACATTAGCTATATAACTCATGTTACGCGAACGACAGAGCGTCATGACTTCAGTCATGGGATCCAAAAGCGCTATCGAAAAAATCATTTTGTCGTCAGGTCTGCGCAACATCAGCTATATAAAAGAGGGGCGTACCACGTAACGCTTTGCAGTTTGAGAAAATCGGAATGGATTTCAGGGAGACATACGCGAAATGGTCCATTCCGGACTTGGATTTCAATCAGGCACAGCGATGCTGTTCGACGTTCTCCTTAGAACAGGTTGGATTCGAGCGATGCGCCGCACTCCGGACAGAATCGGAATGTGATATTCGTCACCACTGTTTTGCACTCCTGGCAAGTTCGTTTCCCTGCTTCCGTGTCCATTCTCGGGTAGTCGCCTCGCAGCAGACGCTGATATTGATCCGTCGCCGCCCACTCTTTAATCTCTCTTGCACGGAGTGAGGGAAAGGGATGCGTCTGCCGTTGCATCATCATGAACTTATAGTAAAGAGCTAGAAAATTCTCGTCCATATCCTCCAACAGATCGGCTTGCTTCGTGAACTCTTCAGTATTCAGGTCATCCACAAGTTTGCGAGAGCCGCCTACCAGTTTGAGAAGCCCGGAGATACATACTTCCGAATCTTGAGCTACTAAAAGCCCTGCTCGATCCGCTGTCAGTTCGGATTTTCGAAACCAGGCATAGAGGGCATAAGCTAGACCCTGAGAAAGAACAGCGCCGGGAACAGACATGAATCCGGTCATCTCATTCAAAAGAGTCGCAAGCACGATCGCCATCGTGCGATAGAGCATATGTTCCGCTTTTATGTGTCCAAGTTCGTGGCCGATGACTTCCAGGCGTTCCGTGTCGTCTAGCAAATCGACGAGTCCCGTCGTCATCACGAGCGTGTGATGTTGCATTCCGAAGGCAAAGGCGTTGGGCACAGGGTTCTGCGTCAGATAGAAATCCGGTTCTTTGACGTCTAATATCGCACAGGCTTCTCTGAGATCGTTGTATAGTCTTGAACACTGACGGGGCGAAACTCGAAGACTGTCTCCCGTGAACATAATGCGAACGTATCTTTCCGCGCCATTATCGGAGAGCCAACGAAGCAAACGATCAAGTCCGGGAGTTCTGCGAAGCGCTTCAAGAGCCGCTCGGTCCGCCGGATGTTCGAAAGCCGCGCTTGACAGTCCGGGAAACCGAACTCTTGGCGGGAGTGAAAGGTCTGGAATTGCGGTCATATCGACTCCTCTGTGTTTGGAAGTTCGGTCTCTTTCCTGGCGCTCGCATCTTTCGTCTCGTATTGAACGATTTTTTCCTCTTGCTCCGTTGGGGCTTCTTCAGGGCGATCCGCGATTTCAAAATTCGGCGTTTCCAAGTTGATCGACGTGGGCGTCGTTGCGTTTTCAATGCCGACTGAGTCGTCATCGGAGTTGAATTCCGCCGATTCGGGATCTTTTGCAAGCGGGGATTGTTCGCCGAAAAGAAGTACGACTTGCCCCGATTTCTCACCTTCGTCCACTCCGGATGAAGGAGTAGAACTTTGCGAATCCACAGCTAGTTTTGATCCGCAATAAGGACAAAATTTCGACAGCGTGTCGAGGATATGCTTGCACTGCGAGCATTTGTCTTGATTCGCGGATTTACGGTAGGCGGGATTCAGTGCGATGATCGAGGAGAACACTTCCGTGATAGTCTGTGCGTTCAGGACGGCAGCGGCGCCTGAAAGTCGAATCCGAAAATTCTGATCGTTCTGCATCCGAATTAATAAACGGGCGGCAGGGGCTTTCCCGAACGTCTCAATGTCTGTGAATTGAATGGAGGCGACCTCTCCGACAGTGAAATCGTGCGGCAGAATCTCACTCGGTTTGCCTGTCTCCGCATGAATGTGTTGAAGCAAGACTCTTCGATCAGTCAAGCCGACATTAACCGCAGGAGCGAAAAGCGCCTCGACTCCCACACTCAGTTTGCCTTTAAGTCCGCCTGCGATGACCCCGCGAGTAAAGCCTAGAAGTTGTTCGCTTCCTTCCAACATCGATTGCAAACCGGTAACGATCTGCGCTTGTTCAGCCCTCTCGGTTTTAGATTCTTTTTTAGACTCTTTTTCTATAGTTCCTACTGACATGTTTCCTCCCGGATCCAACCTTTCAACCCGCAAACTTTTCTACTGCGACCGCATGCGCTTCTCTCAAATCGCCCGCATGCTCTTGGGAACGAAATGTTTTTCAAAGCATGAGACCGCATATCGGTCAGTCATTCCGGCTATAAAATCACAGACTTTTTGAGCGCGATTTTCCGTAGATAGTTCTAGAATGCCCGACTTTCCGTTCATTGCTTCAGGATGCTCCATGTAGAGCCTGAAGAGCGCGCGAATAACATGCTGAGATTTTCTCAAATCCTGATTGCCGCGGGATGCGTCCCAATAAACTCTTTCAAACATGAAATCTTTAAGTTCATCAGTCATTTTCGCGATTTCCGGCGACATCTCAACGACAGGTCTGCCCTCGCTGAACGCGATGATATCGAGCGCCATTTTTGAAATGCGAACCGAATGCGAATGGCCCAACGAAGCCATTTGCGCTTTCGGCAGATCTTCTCGTTTCAGAACTCCCGCTCGTATCGCATCGTCGATGTCGTGGTTGATGTAGGCGACCCGGTCCGCAATCCGAACAGCGGCTCCTTCAAGCGTCAGCGGGCGCGGCTTCGAAGTGTCGCTCAAGTCGGCGGAACCTTTGCTATGACTGGCGATTCCCTGCCTTACCTCCCATGTCAAGTTCAAACCTTTTGGCGCGTCTGCCGGAGGCTCTTCGTCTTGAGGGAACCATTCGCCTGTACCATACTCCAAAATTTCCACGACTCGCAAGCTCTGCTCATCGTGTTTGAAGCCAGCGTCAGGAACGAATTCCCTATACGCCGCATCCAACGCCTCTTCTCCAGCATGTCCGAAAGGCGGGTGGCCCAAATCATGCGCAAGCGCTATTGCTTCAGTCAGGTCTTCGTTCAGCTGCAGGGCGCGCGAGATTGTTCTTGCGATTTGAGAGACCTCCAGCGTGTGCGTCAATCGGGTTCTAAAGTGATCCTCTTCCGGGTCGATGAAAACTTGGGTTTTGTGCTTCAGCCTGCGAAAAGCTTTTGAGTGAAGAATTCGGTCTCTGTCTCGTTGAAACGCCGTTCTCACGGGATCCGGGGGCTCCGCTCTTTCTCTTCCGCGCGTCGCGGCCGCTTTTGTCGCCCAGGCGGCAAGGCTTTCCAACTCCCACGCTTCTTGTCGTTCTCTTGGTGTCAATATAGCTCTTTCCGTGTCTCGTCTCTCTATTCAATACTCAGTTTTTAATGCAATGGTTTCATACTGAAGGACTTGTTCTAGATAAGTTGTCGGGCGAATCGCAATTTTGACGTTTTCCACGTTAGGCGGCTGACAAGTTGGTCTGAATATTGAGTATAATACCACTGTTCTATGCTTCAAATATTATTCTCCAATTTTACGAGGTTCGCTCCGTGATGAAAGTAAAAGGAGTCGCAGGGTCGCTAACAGTGATCTGCGGCAGTATGTTCTCCGGGAAAACTGAAGAGTTGATAAGGCTCGTTCGTAGAGCGATGCACGCCCGCAAAAAAGTGCAAGTATTTAAATCGGCTCTTGAGACTCGATGCGATACCACTGTAATCCAGACTCACGACGGCATGACTTTCACTGCGAGATCCGTGTCAGACAGCGCAGAAATCGAGAGATTTATAAATCCGGAAGTGCAAGTACTAGGAATCGAAGAAGTTCAGTTCTTGGACGACGGGATCGTTCCTCTCTGCCAAAAACTCGCAGATAGGGGAGTACAGGTGATCGTCGCCGGACTGGACCAGGATTTTAGAGGACTTCCGTTCGGTTTCATGCCGACCCTGATCGCTCTTGCGGACAATGTGATGAAGTTGCACGCGATCTGCAAGGTCTGCGGCGAGGAGGCGAGCAGGACGCAAAGATTAGTTGACGGGAGACCGGCGGACTGGAATGAACCGACGATTTTGATCGGAGCGGACGAGCGATACGAGGCGCGTTGCAGACGTTGTCATCAGGTGCGCAACAAGCCTGGCGCAAAAGTTGAACCCGCGAAACCCAGAACCAGAAGGACTCGGGAAGCCGTTCTCCCAAGCGTGGGAAAAATTCCATCCAATGAAATTCCCATCGACCCGAATCAACTGGAGATGTTTTGATTGAAATGAAAAAGTCCGCCTGACTGGACTCGGTAAGACGTTGGACTTCAGTCAGTTGTTCTCTACGCAACAGAAGCGCCTAAATGCTTTCTTCATAAAGAGTGAATTCATTCGAAGGCGGACTAAGTTTTCCGCTCCGTCGCGCGAGTATTCGGTAGGTAATCTTAACTCCCGGCGGCTGCCCGGCGTGTTGATACTTTGTCGCAGTGACCACATCCACTTTAGCCCATTGGCGACTGTCCAACGTTTTCGCTTCGATCACATACTGAGTCGCTAAGGCGTTCTCGCCGCGTTGCCAACGCAGATCATGTTGTCCGTTGTCAAAACCTACTGCTACAAGGCGAGTGGGCGCGGTCGGAGGGGGTTGAGGAAGACGCGCTTCGCGAACAGTCACGTTCATTTCAGCCTTGAGAGTTGACGGAACGTTCGAATTCGCCTGGATTCTGCGAACGATTGATCGCGCCTCCGAGTTCGCGATGTTTCTAATCTGTTCTTTTTGTTGCGTCGCTTGCAGATAGGCGGTGCGAGTCTGATCGACTTCAATGAGCGAGGATGCCAAATCGCGATGGGAACTGTTCAGCGAATCCAACTCTTCCGGGTTCATCCCCAGGACGGTAAGGTTGTCATTCGCCACGGCAAGAAAATTGTCCAACCACTTTTGAAAGTCTAAATCTTTTCTGGGTAAATAGTCCCCCATATTTATGATTCCCTCCTGCTCTCGATTCATGCATAAATGCAATATGAGTCTGCATAGTACTATTGTCGGTAAAAACAGGGGATTTTTGCAGGGTTGAGGCGTTTTTATATTTTTTTCTGTCCAACAGACGCAAATAAGCGAGAAATACTCTCGATAGTTCCCGCTTTTTTAAGGATAAACACATGATTGGCGAACTAGAATCGCGTCAGGACGAGGTAGCGAATTTCAACTCGCAACCTGATTCCGATGCCGTAGAGAGCGATCTTCTTGATCGGCTCAATCCCGTTCAGCGCGAAGCCGTATTGCATGGCGATGGGCCCCTCCTCCTTTTTGCAGGGGCGGGAAGCGGCAAGACACGAGTGCTGACACACCGCATCGCTTATCTCATCAGAGAGAGAAACGTCTGGCCGAGAAGCATTCTCGCTGTCACATTCACGAACAAAGCTGCGAAAGAGATGAAAGAGAGGGTGGGGAAACTCGTTGGAGACGGAATTGCAAAAAGCCTGATGATGGGGACTTTCCATTCGGTTTGCGCTAGAATTCTGCGCGAATACGGCGAAAAGATGGGGTTGGCAAAGAATTTCGTGGTCTACGACGACGGCGATCAGATCACGTTGATGAAGGGGTGCATGAAGGAACTCAATCTTGATGACAAACGATTCACTCCTCGAGCATTCCTTTCGCAAATCAGCAAAGCGAAAGAGAAACGAATCAGTCCCGAAGATTGGCACGGACATTTCAACGGTTTTTTTGAAGACCTCTGCGGCAAAATTTTCGTCATCTACCAGGAGAAATTGAGCAAGAACAACGCTCTCGACTTCGACGACCTGCTCTGCGAGACGGTGCGATTGCTTGAAACTCAACCCTCTGTTTTAGAAAGGTTGCAGTCTCGAATTCGCTATCTTATGGTGGACGAGTATCAGGATGTCAACTACATTCAATATCTTTTCTTGAAGTTGCTGGCTGAGAAAAGCAGAAATATTTGCGTCGTGGGCGATGACGACCAGTCGATCTATCTGTTTCGGGGAGCCGACGTCAAGCTGATTTTGAAGTTCGAGGAGGATTACCCGGAAGCGAAAATCTTGAAACTGGAGCAGAACTACCGTTCTACTCAGACCATTCTGGAAGCGGCATACGGCGTGGTTCGGCACAACGTACAGCGGAAAGAAAAGAAACTCTGGACAGAAAACGGCGAAGGACCGCCAATCGTTAAGTACGAGGCTCTCAATGAACAGGAAGAAGCTGTCTGGATACTCAATAAGGTGCGAGAAATAATCAAAAAAGGCGGGAAAACTTGGAGCGATTTCGCCATTCTTTACCGGACGAACGCGCAATCAAGAGCTTTCGAAGACATGGCTGTCAACTGGAACACCCCGTACAAAATCGTCGGCGGAATGAGGTTCTATGAGCGAAAAGAGATCAAAGACACGCTCGCCTACCTTCGAGTGGCGCACAATCCTGCGGACTCGCTCAGTCTGAAACGAATCATCAATACTCCTTTGAGAGGAATCGGAGCTAGATCGATCGAGGTGATAGAAGAGGAGGCGAATCTCTCCGGAAGAGATATGTGGGACGTGATTCAAGACATTGATTCGGTCACTCAACTCTCTCCCGCAATGAGGACGAAGTTGTCGTCTTTTGCGAGACTGCTCTCAGATTTGCGATCTGAAAGAGATTTGTCAACCATCACCTCGCTCGCAAGCGCCGTCCTTGATAAGAGCGGTTATATGAAGTCGCTCGAAGACGACAAGTCCATCGAATCGCAAACAAGGCTCGAAAACGTGAAAGAACTTCTCTCCAAAACGACGATGTTCGAGGCGGAGAACGAAGTGCCCACGTTAGGCGGTTTTCTTGAGAACGTCTCATTGGTGGCGGACATCGATAGCCTCGACTCGACCGCGAACGCTATCACCATGATGACCTTGCACGCCTCCAAAGGACTTGAGTTTCCGGTGGTGTTTATCGCGGGAATGGAGGAGAATGTCTTTCCGCACAGCAGAAGTCTGGATAGCGACAAGGAGATCGAGGAGGAGCGGCGACTCTGCTATGTCGGCATCACTCGCGCAAAAGAGGAGGTCTTCCTAACCTACGCCAATCGCAGAACGATTTTTGGCAACATCGCCTACGGTTCGCCCTCTCGCTTCCTGCGGGAAGTCCCTCAAAACCTCTTCAAAACAATTCGAGGAGACGGCAAATTCGGTTCCGCTGTCTCTTCCTTCGACC
>JAYVOT010000350.1:0-1984 GCA_043757795.1 Chthonomonadaceae bacterium
CCTCGACTATCACTTTCCAGAGTTAAACGAGAACTTCAGCGCCTATAAGATAGCGGGGACGCATCGCCACACTCCTGAGATGGAACAGTCTTTCAGCCAACTCGCTTGCTTGGATGTGAAAATTACTTTCACTCCGCATTTGGTTCCGATGAGTCGCGGCATTCTCATGACTTGCTATTCCAGCCTGCTTCAAGAGGTCACGACTGAAATGTTGCTGGCAATTTATAGAGAACGATATGAAGTCGAACCCTTCATCGTCATCTACGATGAAGGATTGCCCGCGACGAAACACGCTGTGGGAAGCAATCGCTGTCACATAGGCCTGAAAGTCGATCAACGCACAGGAAGAGTAATAGTAATTTCAGCAATAGACAACTTGATAAAGGGGATGACGGGACAGGCGATCCAAAACATGAATTTGATGTGCGGGCTAGATGAGACAATGGGCTTAAACGACATCGGAGGGTTGTGGCCGTGAAACTGGAATTCGAGAGGAGTCTCCTTGACGGAATAGTCTAATAACTCTATAATCATGTTGTCATACGCGAACGAATGGAGCCGAGCAGCTTGTCTAAAGAGAACTTTGAAACCCGGAATGTCGTAGATATTACTGTAAAAGCTCTGATGCGACGTTCTCCTCGCACAATATTTCGGCTAGCGGGCGTTCTAACGGAACTTTCGCCCATCCTTCTTGAGGACACTAGCATAAGCATTCCGGAGCTGCGCGCCGATCAGGTCTTTCTAATTGGAGAAGAAGATAAGCAAGACTCCGGAGCTGTCTATTTAGAATATCAACTTCATGCCAAAATCGAAAACCTGCCGAGTTGGTTGACAAAATGCGGCGCACTGGAGTACCAGCTCAAAAGGAAAGTGGTTTTATTAGTTCTATACCTTGTTCGCGGAGATCATACGTCTTTTCCGGACAGCTATGTGAAAACAGTAGCAGGAATAAAGAACACCTATCAATTTCAATCAGTCCGACTTTGGGAACATCTTTCAGAAATAGAAAACGGCGTCTATCCGGAATTGGCGCCCCTTTTGGTTTTATGCACAAAGAACCCTACTCTTGATACGATACGGCGCGAAATCGAGATTGTTTCGCACTCAAAACTTGATGTTCACTATCAAAAAGACTTGCTTTCGATGATTTTGAGCATTGCATCCAGAGATTTCCCACGTGAACTCATGAAGAGTCTGTTTAAAAAGGAGATAGAAATGGGATTATACGATACAGTATACGATGATTGGATTCGAGACGCTGAAAAACGTGCTGAAGATAGAGGAGAAGCCATAGGAGAAGCCAAGGGAGAAGCCATTGGGGAAGCCAAAGGTGAAGCTAAAGGTGAAGCCAGAGGAGTTCGAAAGAGTTGCCTAAAGGTACTTTCGATCCAATTTGGCGATCTGCCTGAAGAGCTTCGCACGCATGTGAATCAAGCGTCATTTGAAAGTTGCGAATCTTTAATCGAGCAAGCTCTCAAAATCAGTTCTATATCGGAACTTGATTGGCGTTCGAGCAACTGAGAGATTTGCACCTCATTGCAGTCGAAAAAAGAGGACTTAAATTGCGATGGGGGCAAAAAAACTCCCATCGCTTCATGCTAGGACGAAACGACAAGCAATCGAGCTAAGCGACTATGGTTTTGACGTTGCTTCCGCCTTTAGCTTTGATGAATGTTCATCCGAAATTGACATCTTCTTCCGTACTCCCGCAACGCGGCTGTCAGACGAGTTTTTCTTCCCACGCCATTCCGCTTCCGCCTTTAACTTGGCAGTACGCTTGTTTGCAACAGTAGAAAGCGGCTACGGAGTCTTCTCGCTCAATCCTTTCGGCGCGCCTCCGTTCGCCTCCGCTTCCGCCTTCAGCTTAGCTGCGTGCTCGTCCCTGACAGAGTCGCCGGGAACGCTAGCCTTTGAATTTCCTCCTGCCGGCGTTTTTCCATGCGCCTTCTTTTCCGCCATCGCTTTGTCATCCAACCTCTCTGTA